>DYSM01000013.1:0-16723 GCA_020718265.1 Draconibacterium orientale
GAAACAACTTTTTTTATTTCAAAATTAGTTTTGTTCGGAATTGCTGGTTTTTTTGTCTAAAAATCGTTTTTCTTTTAAATAAAAACTACTTTCGCCGAATTTTATTTATGAAGATTTTAATAGCAGAAGCTGTACATCCCATCTTAAAATCAATGCTTGAAACTGATGGTCATAGTGTTGATTTTCAACCGAATATATCTAATACTTTGTTTGAGCAATCTGCTTCCGAGTTCGATGGTTTGGTCATACGCAGCAAGTTCAAAATTTCGCGTGAATTTTTGGATGTGAACAAACATCTCAAATTCATTGCGCGACTTGGCGCAGGCATGGAAAATATTGACACTGAATACGCTGAAAATCTGGGAATTACATGCCTAAATTCGCCCGAGGGCAACCGCGATGCTGTGGGCGAGCACACGCTGGGCATGTTGCTCGTGCTGATGCACAACATGCGCATTGCCGATGCTCAAATTCGCGCAGGAAAATGGGAGCGCAATCAAAACAGAGGGTACGAAATTGACGGAAAAACCATCGGAATTATCGGTTACGGAAACATGGGAACTGCCTTTGCTCAAAGACTTTGCGGCTTTGGCGCGCGTGTGTTGGCGTACGACAAATATAAAACGAATTACGGCGATGCTTATGCGCAGGATGCAAGTTTGGACGAAATTTTTGAACATGCCGACGTGCTGAGTGTGCACGTTCCGCTGACTTTAGAAACTGAATATATGATTGATTCACAGTTTCTTAACAAATTCAAGAAAAACATTTATTTGCTCAATGCGGCTCGCGGAAAAGTTGTAAAAACCGACGATTTGGTAGCCGCGCTTGAATCCGGAAAAGTGCTCGGAGCAGGTTTGGATGTGTTGGAATACGAAGAATCGCATTTCGATAAATTAAGTTTTGACGAATTGCCGCCGGCTTTTCAGTATTTGCAAAAATCAGATAATGTGATACTTACACCTCACATTGCCGGACGCACGCATGAATCGGAACAAAAATTAGCGCGCGTTTTAGCGGAAAAAATTGTATCTTTGGGTTGAAATTTTGCAAACATGAAAGTTTCGACACGAGTTTTAATATTTACAGCCGGTTTAGTCTGGATTGCAAGTGGTTCAATGCTTGTAAGTTTGACCTTTAAATGGTTTGCATCAGTCGAATTTCTTACACTCAGTTTTTTGCTGCTTGCGGGTGTGATGCTCGGATTTGCAAAAGCTAAACTTGTGTTTATCAGATATTCCGATAAAAATATTGAACGAATTATGAGTTATGGAAGTGTTAAAAAATGTCTTTGCGCATTCCTGCCGTTATCAAGCTACATCATGATTTTTGGCATGTCTTTTGGCGGCTCAATGTTGCGAAAATCCGGCATTGTGCCCAAGGAAGTGCTTCTGCCACTGTATTTTGGCATCGGAATGGCTCTTATTTTATCTTCGTTTCGATATTTTTTGTATTTATATCGAAATCCAATTAAAAAAATATAAAATATTGCACCAAACCGGCTAAACCTCCAAGTACCGCTCCTACAATAATCAGAGTCATCTCATCTTCCTGAAACACAGGATGTAAGAAGCCCTCAAACTCAGGTGCGGAGAGCGCAGTCATTTTCTTACGCATCGTTTCGTTCAAGCCGATTGCTTTCTCAGTGTAGTCGTAAATGCTTGGAATTTCGACAGGAAGCTCTTCCTTAAAACGATAAACCGCAATATTTTTGATGATATTCAATTGTTTTTCGCCGCCGAAAATTTGCAAAATATGTTGATACCCTTCAGCTGTCTTATCTACTAATTTACTGATTTGCTTATGAATGAGCATCGTAATCAGACGAGTATCTCGCCCGCGCATGATAAAATCGAACAAGTTTTCGGTGGTTAAAATACGTTCGGTAACAATGTCGGAATAGGTTTCGGAAACTTCTTTTTGACGTTTAAAAAACAAGCCTTGAAACTTGTAGCCCAGTATGTTATATGATTTTAGGGGGCGAAAAATCAGTTTCAAAGCCAACCAATTTGTGAGGTAACCGACAATAATTCCTGCCAAAGGCAACATCCACCAAGGATTGTAAATGTATGCGAGAAACATTTGAGGCACACCGAACAAAAAACCGAAAAAGAATCCGGAACGCTCAATGAATTTGAATTCTTTTTTCCCGACTTCCAGAAATATCTGATTTACAAGGCGTTTATCATTTATAAGTACCGACACGGCGAGTGCTTTTAAATCTATTAATTCTCGAATGTTTTCTTTGATATCAGCCATCAAATCTTTGGTAATTTCAGGAATTTGTGCCGATATTTGGTCGTAAATTTCCTCCTTTTTGCTTTTCGGAAGCATCCTCCATACCATAGGAGCTTGTGAAAGTGCAATTTCTTCGATAATTTTTTTCGATAATTTTGTCATGCCCGGCTGCATGATTTCCGACACGGTTTCCGGGTTGATTCTCGAGAAAACTTCTTTGATATTGATGAGTTTATCAGCCATTAAATCTACGGATGTAATCGCCATTTTCTTCGATTTTGCCGGAACGATTCCTTGCCAACCAAATGGTCTAAGTCCTACATATTCAAGTGGATAGAATGTCATTTTTAGTGCAATCACATTCGTAAACCAGCCCACAAAGCCGCTCACAAACGGTATGATGAGGTACTGATAATTTTCGGCAATATAGTTTAGAATTTCTTTCATCGACACCACAAAAATAGAATTCTTTCGGTGAAAAACTGCCGATTATTGAGGAAATATTTGAACAATCGAAGTTCTGTTTGGCAATTTTAGAAAAATTAACATCAAACGATTGGATATTTTTGTATTTTTGGCGTTCGGTTTTGCAGGATAAACTTTACAAAACTCATAAATGTCATCAAATTAAGATTATGAAAACGTTTTTCTTTTTAGTTCTAAATCTTTTGTTTTTTTTCGATGCATCGGCGCAAAAAGACGGCGAGGTACTTATGACTATCGGCAAAAAAAATATCACCGCCGGAGAGTATAAATACATTTACGAGAAAAATAACAGGTCGGATATCAGCAAAAAAACGCCCGACGAATATATGGAGTTGTTTACAAAATTCAAACTAAAAGTTGCTGAAGCAGAATCCCGCCAAATGGATACGGTCAGCAAATTTTTAACGGAATTTGAAGGTTACAAAACGCAACTTGCAAAGCCGTATTTAACTGAAAATGTGAAGATTAACCTTTTAGTGAAAGAAGCTTACGAACGCAGTAAAACAGACGTAAAAATTGACATTATCTTCCTCAAATTACCACAAAATCCGACACCCGCCGACACACAAAGTGTTTACAAAAAAGCATCCGACCTGCGCTCGCAAATTCTCAGCGGCACTTCTTGGGATACGATTGCCTCCAAATATTCAGACGACAGAGGTGCGGTTCGCAATTTTGGACATTTGCCCTTCATTTCAAGCGAGAAAATTCCGTATAGCATTCAAAATTACATATTTAAGGCAGAAAAAAATGACATTTCTCATCCGGTTCGCTCTGCCGCAGGCTATTATATTATTCGTAAAGTGGACGAACGTCCGAATCCGGGCGAAATCCAAGTTGCACATATTATGATGAGTGTACCGCAAGGAATTTCGGCAGAAGAAGCTGAGGCTAAGAAAAAACGCATAGACAGTATTTACACCGCACTTAAAAAAGGGGCTGATTTCGCCGAACTTGCAAAAAAATCGGACGATAAAGGTACTTCTCAAAAAGGCGGCGAACTTCAAAGTTTTTCTACCGGAAGAATGGTTCCCGAATTTGAAAATGCAGCGTTCGGACTCAAAACCAAAGGCGAATACACGCAACCTGTTAAAACCGACTTTGGTTGGCATATTCTCAAACTCATTGACAAAAAAACGATGAAAACCTTCGAGGAAGCCGAAGAGGAACTCAAACAAATTGTGGAACGTGACACAGAACGCCAAGATGCCGTAAAACTTTATGTGCGCGGAAAATTGAAAAAAGACTTCAATTTCAGAGAAGAAAATCGTCCGATGAAAATGCACACCATGTTAGACAGCACAATTTTCGAAGCAAAATGGAAAGCTCCTTCTGCAGAGGCACTTACACAAACGTTGTTCTCAATTAACGGAAAACCGACAACGGAAAAAGATTTTGTAGCTTACATCGAAAACAATCAAAAACGCAGTCGCAAAAGTGATTTAAAAGATTATGTGAACCAAATGTATGAGCAATTTATAACATATTCGCTCGTGAATGCAGAAATTGCTGCACTTTCCGAAAAGCAACCCGAATATCGCTATCTTATGCAAGAATATCACGATGGTTTATTGCTTTTTGAACTCATGGAAACAGAAGTTTGGAACAAAGCCGTTGAAGACAGCGTGGGGTTGAACAGGTTTTTCGACCAAAATAAAGCCAATTATAAAGGTCAGACCGAGCTGAAAATCAGTGTATTTGAATATGGAAAACCGAAAACTGCCGAGAAAGCTGTAAAAATATTAAAGAAATTTAAGGACGAAGACGGAAAAACGCTCGCCTCAAAAGTTTCGACCGACGAAGCAGAGTTTAAATTCATTGAATCAGGTACTTACATGAGCGGACAAAATAAATACGCCGAAGAATTGTTCAATATGCAAAAAAACGGAGACAAAATTAAAGCAGGAGAAGTTTATAACTTATCGAATTTGAATGCTTTAGTGCTCACAAACGAAGTTATTTCCGGTCGCGATAAAAGTTTGTCTGAAATAAAAGGCTTGGTGATTTCGGATTATCAAACCTATCTTGAAAATCAATGGATTGAAAAACTTAAAGCCAAATATCCTGTAAAAATAAACGAAACCGTTTTCGCTCGTTTAAAAGCTGAATTGAAATAAGAATGCACCTTCGACACCTTATAATATACGTTTTGCTTGCGCTGTTTGCGTCATTTTCAGTCGGTTGCGGACCCAAAAGTCCGACCGACGGAAAAGTGCCGCTCGCGCGCGTGTACGACAACTATTTTTTTTTAGAAGATTTATCTGACTTTCAAAAAGGTTTGAGTAAGGAAGACAGCACTGCGATGGTCAAAAATCTGATTGAACTTTGGATGCAAAAGGAACTCATGCTCAATAAGGCTGAAAAGAACCTGAGCGAAGAGGACAAAGATATTGAAAAAATTGTGCAAGATTATCGCGCTTCTTTACTGATTGACAAATACAAACGCGAATTTTTGAAAGAAAAATTGGACACTAATATTTATAATTCAGATATCGAAAAATACTACAATAAATATTCCGAAAGTTTTGCCAACAACCAAGTCATAGTAAAAGCACATTTTGTGAAAATTCCGGTCGTTTCGGACAACGTGCAGCTTTTTCTACAACAATTTGCGTCAAATAAAAGTTCCGACACAACGGAAATACGAAATTATATTCGACGAAACGCAACAATATCAAACGATTATACCAATAAATGGATTACATTTTCAGAAATCGCCGGTATGTTGCCTTCACCGATTACGAATATTGAGCCAATTTTGAAAAGCACCAATTTTATTCAAAATCAAGATGAAGACTATTTTTATTTTGTCAGATTCGATGAATATAAACTCGCCGGCGAAATAAAACCCCTCGAACTTGTGAGCGAAGATATTCGACTTTTACTAATCAATAAACGTAAAACAGAATTACTTAAAACCTTAGAAATCAATATTTACCAAAACGCAATTGAATCCGGAAATATCGAAATTTTCGACAGTACTTATACCGATAAATAACCCGATGAATAAAATTATTTTTTCTTTAATTATCTTTATTTCAACTATTTACACAGCTTCTGCACAAGAGAAGATGTTAATCGACGGTGTTGTCGGAGTAGTCGGAAACGAGCCGATTTTGAAATCCGACATCGAAAACCAATTGTTGCAATACAAAGCTCGCAAAATTTCGTTGCCCGGCGACGACAGATGTTATATTTTGGAAGAGCTTTTGTTTCAGACACTTCTGTTAAATCAAGCAGAAATTGACAGCGTGTATGCCGATAATAACCAAGTGGAAGGCGAACTCACGCGCCGCATGGATTATTTTGAAGAACAAATGGGCGGACGCAAAAAAATGGAAGATTATTTCGGAAAACCATACTCGGAAATCAAAGAATCGTTTCGCGATATGGTTAAAGACCAAATAGTTATCCAACAAATGCAATCCAACATCACAAGCAACGTCAAAGTCAGTCCGGCGGAGGTGAAAGCGTATTACAAACACATTCCGAACGACAGTTTGCCGATTGTGGAATCTGAAATTCAATTTTCGCAAATCGTCATTTATCCGCAAATTTTCGACGAACAAATTGAAAAAATAAAAACGGATCTTCGGGAATACAAACGCAGCGTGGAAAGCGGAAAAGATTTTTCTGTTTATGCAACTCTTTATTCAGAAGACGAAGCAGCCAACGAAAAAGGCGGAAGTCTCGGCTGGGTGCGGCGCGGCGACTTGGTTGCCGAATTTTCGGAAGCCGCTTTTGCAATGGAAAAAGCAGGAGAAATGTCTGATGTTGTGGAGACCGAATTTGGTTATCATCTCATCCAATTTCACGAACGCAGGGGCGAACAAGTGCGTGTAAGCCACATACTTCTGCGTCCGAAAGTGAAAGCGTCGGAAAAACTCAAAGCAAAGCAAAAATTGGACAGTATTGCGCAACTTATACGCACGAACAAATATACGTTTGCCGAAGCCGCCGCAAAATTTACACAAGACGAATCCGGAATGCGAACAGGCGGAATCGTGCTTAATCCGTACACCGGAACATCCACATTTGAAAGCAGCCAACTCGACCCGGCAACAAATTTTATCATCCAAAAACTCAAAATCGGCGAAGTGTCCGCTCCGTTTGAGAGCCAAACCGAAAAAGGTAAAACAGAAGTGAAAATCATAGTTGTTACGCAAAAAACCACGCCGCACGTGGCAACGTTGGAAACCGATTACCAAAAAATTAGCGACATGGCACTTGCCGACAAAAAGGAACGCGCTGTGGATGAGTGGATTCGCGACAAGCAAAAAACAACTTACATCCAAATAGTTCCCGAATTTCGCACCTGCAAATTCAAATACGAAGGCTGGTTGGAGCAATAATTTAAAATATGAAAATCGAAATTAAAAATTTAGGACCGATACATGCGTTTAACTTCGATTTGGAGAAGGATTTTCATATTATTTACGGCGAGAATAATATCGGGAAATCGTATGCCGTTACTGCGATTTATATTCTGCTAAAGAGTATTATAGGGGAAGAGAATGTCTTCTCAAAGATACTTATAAATTCCTTTTTTGGCAAAAGATCATATCATAAAGACTTTTATGACATCGTAAATAGAGGTCAAGATGACCAAGAATATTTTGATATTACTAAATTTTCGGAAAAAATTCTTTTTGATTGCTTGAATGATACTTTGATTCCTACACTACAAAAAGGTTTTGACATTTCATTTTCAAATTTTGAATATTTACAAAACAGGCTTAGTGGTGCCGAATTTGAGATGAAAATTATTTTAAATTCATTTTCATTCTCAATTAAACTTAATGAAAAAAGCAAACTTTCTCTTAATTTTTGTTTATTTTCCATTCCAATTCAAGTAAAAAAGGATGGTATTAATTCAACTCATTTTGAAATACATCATCCAAATTACAAATCAGAAAAGTTGATTTTTCACCCTCATTTAAATTTGTTAGATGCTATTTTAGAGGTTCTATTTCTTGATTTACAGGATGCACTTCTGTTTGAACAAAATCCATACTATCTTCCATCCTCACGCTCGGGTTTGTATCAAGCAATGAATATTTTCGGTGCGGTGTTTGCCAAATTGTCGCAAATTCGGTATGCCGTAAAAACTTCAATCGAAATTCCGTCTCTTTCGGAGCCGATGTCGGACTATTTTTTGCGACTTTCAACCATAAATGTAAGACAAAAAGAAGATATTTTTACAGAAATTGCCAAAGAAATTGAAGATGAAATATTGCAGGGAAGCGTTATTTTTAATGATGAAACCAAGAAAATCGAGTATTACGAGAATGCAACATCTTTACGGTTAGACCTTTCGGAAACCTCATCAATGGTTTCGGAGATTTCGCCTTTGGTTGCATTTTTGAAATATGTAATTTCAGAAAAAGATTCAACAAAAGTAGAAAACAGCAAACACATTATTTTTATCGAAGAACCCGAAGCGCATTTGCACCCGAAAATTCAGATTAAATTAGTGGAAATTTTTGCAAAACTTGCCAAAAACAATGTTAAAATCGTCATGACCACGCACAGCGATTATATTTACAATAAGGTTACGAATTTAATTTTGTCTAATGAATTGGATTTCAATACTGTAGAAAGCTGTCATTTGGTAAAATCGGACAAAGGCAGCTACGATGCCGGCGATATGATTGCGACCGCCCAAGGTATTGACGACCACAACTTTTTACAAACTGCCGAATTGATGTATGAAGAACGTATGAACCTGATTAATAGCTAAAACCATGTATCTCAAAAAAATCAAAACACATACGGTTTTATCAAAATTGGTCAGAGAACGTTGCGAGGAACACGGCGTATGTGTATTGGTTGACGAACGTATTGAAAATGAGCATTTTGTAGTTTTAAAAGTTGATGATTTTTACAACAGTTTAAATGTAAAGATTCGTCCGAAATCGCCCGATTGCTTGATAATTCAAAAATGTAATCAGTCGGATTACGCGCTTACAGTTGCTGAGCTTAAAGATATTTCGCAGGCCTCGCGGTTTGAATTAAAGCATATTTACGAAAAATTTGAAACCTGCTTTGACGATTTTATAGGAAAACGTTTTGACGATATTTTGAAAATTGAATTCAAACGTGTAAAATTGTATTTTGTGAGCAAAATCGAAATTTACAAACGCGATGCGACCCTTAAACTCAAATTGGCAAACAAACCGTTTTATTACAACGGCAAAAAATATTACATAGAACCTCAAATGCCTTCACCGGCGATAAAACCTTGTTATTAAGATAATAAATTTTGAACATGAGTTTACTAACAATCGAAATAAAGAACAATGAGGATTTTGAACTAATCCTTTCATTTGCAAAGCGTTTAAATGCTGTTATTATTGATATATCGGCACCTCTGCAAAAAAAAAATATCGAAAGTGCAGTTTCTTATTTGGATAAAATTGCACAAAAGGGTGGTGTTTCAGAGATAACAGACCCTTCGGAATGGCAACGCGAAATTAGAACGAACAAAATATAATTACCTTAAAATCAATTCTTTAACTTGTAAAAATATCAATCAAATATGAATTTCAAAAATGACGTAGAAGCTGTAGATGCCCTCAAAGTGCGCTACGAAGCCTTCTTAAACGAAATAAAAAAAGCCATTTACGGGCAAGACGACATCGTAAAACAAGTGCTGATTTCTATTTTTAGCGACGGACACACGTTGCTCGTGGGCGTGCCGGGTTTGGCTAAAACCATGTTAGTCAATACAATATCTCAAGTTTTAGGTTTGGAATACAAACGCATCCAATTCACGCCCGACTTGATGCCCTCAGACATTATCGGAACGGAAATTTTGAGCGAAACTCGTGAATTTAAGTTCATTAAAGGTCCGCTGTTTGCAAATATTGTACTTGCCGACGAAATAAACCGAACGCCGCCAAAAACCCAAGCGGCACTACTCGAAGCGATGCAAGAACGCGCCGTAACTGCCGCCGGGAAACGCTATGTGCTTGATAAACCATTCTTTGTGTTGGCAACTCAAAATCCGATTGAGCAAGAAGGAACTTATCCGTTGCCCGAAGCGCAACTCGACCGGTTTATGTTCAACGTGTGGGTGGATTACCCGAAAATTGAGGACGAATACACGATTGTGCGCAACACAACTTCAAACACAAATATCCAACTGAATAAAGTCATGTCGGCAGAGGAAATTATTTATTTCCAGCAACTTACGCGCCGAATTCCCGTAAACGACAGCGTTCTGGAATATGCCGTAAAAGTTGCGGCAAAATCGCGCCCGAACACGCCTCACGCACACGCGCTTGCGAATCAATATTTGGAGTGGGGCGCAGGTCCGCGCGCATCGCAATATTTAGTTATCGGAGCCAAAACTCATGCGGCGTTGAACGGCAAATATGCGCCTGATATTGAGGATGTTAAAGCGGTTGCAATGCCCATTTTACGCCACCGAATTGTCCGAAACTACAAAGCCGAAGCCGAAGGTATTTCGCTTGAGCACATTATCAATGAATTTTTAAAATAGATGAACTTTTCAAGGTCTAAATGGTTCTTGGTTCTGTTATTTTCACTTGTTTTTCAATTCGGATTTTCACAAGAAAAGAAAAATCAGATTGATTATCAGGCGAATGTGCTTTATACAACGCTCGAACTCGGTCCGGAAATAAAAATTCTGACCGACAGCGTTGCCTTTTTTCACGAAGGTGCGTCCATGTATTGCGACAGCGCGCTGTTCAATCCGACAAAAGACTATTTTAAGGCGTTTAACAGAATAGAAATCGTAAAACCGCGCGAACGGGACACCGTTTTTTTGTACGGCGACTCGTTGCATTATTCCGGAATTACGAAAGTTGCACGCATGCGCGGCAATGTGATAATGGTTCAGGACAGCCTCACGCTAAGCACTGACAGTCTGGATTTTAACCTCGAAACTAATATCGGATATTATCCAAATTATGGAATCACTGTTAGCGGCGAAGATACGTTGGAAAGCAAACTCGGTTTTTATTATGCCGATACGCGCGAACTTTTTTTTAAAGATTCGGTTGTTGTTAAAAATACCCGATTTCGCTTATATTCAGATACTTTGCGGCATAATACCCGAACGAAAATTTCTTATATTTTCGGTCCGACAAATATTGTGAGCGATTCAAATTATTTGTATTGCGAAAAAGGTAAATACAACCACGATTCGGACAAAGCATATATCACGAAAGAGGCTTTTTTGCGCAACCAAACCAAAACCATGTGGGGCGACAGCTTGTTTTACGACCGAAAAAAATCGTATGGCGAGGCGTTTCGCAACGTTGTTATTAGGGACACCGTCGAAAATTTACTTTTGACCGGCGATTACGGAAAATATGACGAAGCGCGCGATATTTCCATGATGACGCTTAATGCACTTTTAACTCAAATTAATGCGCCCGGCGATTCGCTTTTCATGCACGCCGATACGTTAATAGCAAAAACAGATACGCTGAAAATTCCTGATATTGATGACAAAGGCGTTGAAATTCAGCGAGATTCGTTATTTCGAGTGATTCGAGCGTATCGACATGTGAAAATTTTTAAGCAAGATTTTCAGGCAAAATGCGATTCGATGACTTATAGTTTTTCAGACTCCACAATGCGTATGTTTTATGCTCCGGTAGTTTGGAGCGATGAAAATCAATTAAGTGCCGACAATATTACAGTTTACACTGAAAATGAGAAAGTTATACAAGTAGATTTGGACGAAAACGCCTTTGCAATTTCGCAAAGCGACTCCACACGATATGACCAAGTGCGCGGCAAGAAAATGATTGGTTATTTGGAAAACGATGAGCTGTATCGTGTTGATGTTCTGGATGATGGGCAATCTTTGTACTATGTCAAAGACAGCAATCAGTTACTCATCGGTGTAAATATTATCGAGTGCAAAGACATGAGTATTTATCTTGAAAATCAGAAGATTAACAAAATTTGGTTTTATACAAATCCGAAAGGCACCATGCACCCGCCGCTAAGTTTGAAGGACGAAATGAAATATTTGCCAAATTTTAAATGGTACGATAACTTGCGCCCCCGTAAAAAAGCCGATGTGTTTGTTTGGATTACGGAGACCGTCGAACAGAAAAAATAATCTAAACTATTTTTGCATAATCATTTGATTTTGAGTTAATTGCAGGCAGCAGTATCAGCATAACAGCTCCAAAAATCAGATTTGAAAGTGTAATAATGCTGTGCACTGCAAATGCAAATGCGCCTGCTTGCGCATCGGTAACGCCGTAAACCCAAAGCGATGCAATGACCATAAAGTGCCACGTGCCGATTCCGCCGGGCGAGGGTGCAACCATGCCGAACGCCGACATGACAAATATCGTCAATCCGGCAAGCATTCCGAGGTGCGAAGTAAAATCGAAACTCCAAAACGGAATATAAATCATCAAAAAATAAAGAACCCAAATTGCAACGGAGTGAAGTACAAACGCGCCGCGACGTTCCATTTTGAGAATTGAAATTATACCGTCTTTGAATTTCTTAACTAAATCTGAAAGTTTAGAATAAAAACCTAAATGACTGATTTTGTGTCTGTAACGATAAGCAATATACGTTAATACGAGGCCCAAAATTCCTAAACTGATTAAAAAAGGCATCGAAGAAACGATGGATTTTAAATTTTCTTTAATTTCGGGATTGTTATTTAACATTTCGGCAACTTTCGGCATTTGCGTAACGAGCACGATAGCCAAGAAAATCAGCAACATGAGCATATCAATTAGGCGTTCCGAAATCAAAGTTCCGAGCGATTTCGCGAACGGAATTTTTTCGTATTTCGTCATTGTGGCACATCGAATAAGTTCGCCGGAGCGCGGTAACGCTGTGTTAGACAGATACATAATCATTACAGCGGCAAACGAATTTATGGTTCGCGGCGTATAGCCCATTGGTTTAAGTAAAATATTCCAGCGCATAGCTCGGCTCACATGACTGAGCGGACTAAGTACAAAACCGGCTATTATAAGCCACAGAAAATCAGCTTGTTGTAACGATGCTTTTATTTTGTCAATATCTTGTCCGCGATAAACCCACCAGAAAATTACGGCACCCAAAGCGAAAAAAGCAGTATATTTTAGTATATTTTTGATGACTTTATTCATTGTAAAAAAAATTTATGCAAAATTAATAAACTTCAGCATTTCCGGATATTTTTATTAATTTTCGGAATAATTTTCGGCAAAACAATAAACAGACAAGTTTTGCGGTTTTTGTTTATAAAAGTTCAAATATGAAACATTATAGTGTTGTTATACTGATATTTGCATTCACTCAGGCTTGCGCACAATTTGACTATCGGTCGGCTGAATACATCAATCACGACGAAGAAGTAACAATTTATTTAGAAGCAGACAAAGAATCCCGCAAAAGTAAAGATAAAAACGATTTCGTTTACAGAATGTTGAAAGTGAACATGAACACGGAAACAGGTGTAACAGAGATGCTTAGACAAGAGCTTGGTTCGGGGGCTAACGAAAAAGCTTCGTTCAAATTTAGCGAAGATTTTATTTCGTATACTAAAAAATTTGTCGTTATCCAAGGCAAAACTTGCTTTTATGTGTACGATGTGCGAAATAAAAAACTTTCGCCCGAATTTATTCCTCAACGCGTAATTACAGTGGAAGATAGTGTTGAAGTTATTATCAATCAGATATTTGTATCGAAAGACGGGACATATTTGTACGGAACATTTAGCGGTGGCGGAAGTTTTATGTATAATACTTGCGATGTAAAGAATATTTTCCAAATCCCTTCGGCAAATAATCCGATGTTCGGTTTCAGCAGAATTTATTTGCACAAAAATTGCGAAACTCCAACGTTACGAACAGCTTTGTATGTTGCACAAGATGATACCGTTACCGTTTTTAAAACAATTTTTAAAGATAGAACCCTGTCCGTTTTTCCGGAATCAAAATTAAAATATTCCGAAGATGAAATTGAAGAATCAATCATTACGGAGGATTTGAATGCGCAGCGATTTTGCATTATGGAGGAATCGGCAGGAAAATTTTTGGTCATTGATGTGTTTATCGGAAAAATTTATGATTTACCAAATGGAAAAAGTTTTGCAACAAAAGATGAACTTTTGAAGTATTTGATTGATACAGAAGAAGAACGAAAACAGTTGGAATTTCACGAAACAGATAATTAATATGAATTTTAGAGAGTTGGTTTTAAAAACCAGAACAGTCCGACGTTTTTATGAAGATGTAACAATAGAAACAGAAACGCTTACGGAACTTATTGATATTTCGCGTTATACAGCTTCGCCGCGCAATAGGCAGGCTCTGAAATATAGCATTGAAAATCGTCCTGAAAAAAATGCAGAAATTTTCAAAACGCTCGCATGGGCAGGCGCATTGCCCGACTGGGACGGACCCGAAGAAGGCGAACGTCCGGCTGCATATATTATAGTTTTAGGCGATGATTCCATCGAACCGAAAGTGCAAAATGCGTATCACGAAGCTGCTTATGGTATTGTCAGTCAAACGATTATGCTCGCTGCTACCGAAATAGGTCTTGGTGGTTGCACCATAGTTGCAGTAAAGCGAAAACCGCTCGCTGAATTGCTTAATTTGCCCGAACATTTGCAAATATTATGTGTGCTCGCACTCGGAAAACCCAAAGAAATTGTGGTTTTGGACGAACTAAATCCGAATGATACATACAATTATTGGCGAGACACCCAACAAGTTCATCACGTTCCGAAACGAAAATTGTCAGACATAATTTTCTCAAAACCGAATTAAATCTGACATTTTGGCACAATAACAATTCTGTATGCTTTTTGCTAATCACATAGAAATTTCAACATGAACACACGCACTCTTTCCGAACAATATCAGACTTTAACAACATTCATTTACGCAGGCGAACTTGCAGATGCGTTTACTGAAATTCACACTCAGTTGCAACTTTGCGAACGCGCCGATTTGTTTGACGAATACGAAAAATTGCTTACAACTTACACATTTTTATTACGTTATACATTCGAAGGTGTGAACGACCCCGAACGCGAGCGTATTTTCAAACATTTACAACTCGACATGTTGAATTTGGCTGATAATCTGAAAGATGCGTTGTTTACAAAATTTTCTACAGAAAAATATTATGCAGATAAACGCACAGCCGAGCGCGAAATTATTAAACATAATCACGATTTTTCTTCAATTTTAGAAAAAATTAAACTGATTGAAAATCCGGAACTTATTGAACGAAAGACACTTATTGCAGTTTTGTTCATGTATTTACAGTCCGTAAAATTTACCGAAGCTCAAAGCGAACTTGTTCAGAAATCTATTCGTTCAAAAGCATTAAAAATTCATGAAAAAGCATTGATTGTCAGTTCGTTAACGGTCAGCTTGCTAAATCGTTTCGATGAACATAAAATTCACACCCTCTTTGCATTTTATGATGCCAACCAAAAACAGATTTGGCAGCGTGCAATAGTTGGCATCGTGCTGGCGTTTTTCGTGCATGATAGTCGTATTCAAATGTATCCGGCTCTTGTAAAACGTTTAGAGCAACTCTCTGAGGATAACGATATTGAGAAAAATATCGAACAAATTGTGCTTCAATTTACGAAAACAAAAGAAACAAAAAAAATCTCGGATAAACTTCAAAATGACATTCTGCCGCAAGTCAGCAAAATGAAACTTGCAGATAAATTGGATTTAGACAAATTACTGACTGATAAACAGATAGAAGATTTTAACCCCGACTGGGAAGAAGTATTTGAAGACGCTCCGGATTTGTTAAACAAAATGGAAGAAATTTCTAAACTTCAGCTCGACGGTACGGATGTGTTTATGACAGCGTTCTCACAATTGAAAAATTTTCCGTTTTTTACGCAAACGCACAACTGGTTTATGCCGTTTTATAAGGAAAATTCCGATGCCGTAAAAGCATTGGCTACTGGCACGGAATCATTTGATGCTCACGTATTTGCGGATGGTTTACAACGCTCGGCTTATATCTGTAATTCCGACAAATATTCGTTCTGCATGAACATTGCAATGCTGCCGGAATCGCAAAAGAAAATGATTGCCGGCATGTTCAAAATGGAACTCCACGCTATGAAAGATATTGACGAAGAAGACGAACTTCTTCAAAAAGGACTGAAAACAAAGCATTTATACACTCGTTACATTCAAGATTTGTATCGTTTTTACAAATTGCATCCTTGGGGAAAAGAACAAGCTTTGTCGAACATTTTCGACAGTGATTTAGATTTCTACAACACGTTCTTTTACAAGTTTTTAATAAAAAATGAAACACTTTTGAGAACAGTTGCCGAATTTTACTTCAAGAAGGAATTTTATCATGAAGCTTTGCTTGCATTCGGAAAAATTACGATAACAGAAAAAAATGCACGTCGAATTTTTGAGAAAATGGCATTTGCATCTCAAAATTTGGGCGATTTTGAGCAAGCTGCATCCTTTTACGAACGCGCAGACTTGTATGACGGTAATCAATTGTGGCTCAACACGAAACTTGCCTTTTGCTATCGAAAACTACAAAAATTTGACAAAGCCTTGGAATTTTACAAACGTGCCGAAGCCGATGAACCGCAAAGCACTAACATTCAGGCAAATGTTGCAAATTGTTTGTTAAACTTAGGAAAATATAACGAGGCTTTGCAATATTATTTCAAACTCGAATATCTGGAACCTGACACTCCGAAAATTTTGCGACCGCTGGCTTGGTGTGCATTAGTTTCAGGGAAAATTGATACTGCTTTGAAATATTATGACAAGCTAATTGCTTTAAAACCAAATGAATACGACTTCATTAACCACGCGCACACGCTACTTGTTGCCGGTCGTTTGGCAGATTCAGTACAAAGTTACAACCAAGCTATAAAGAAAATTGGTGTGGCTGAAACAATTTCGAGTATTCACGAAGATGCCGTGCATTTAACAGAAAACGGCGTAGAACAATCAGTTATTCAGTTGCTTACAGATTTTCTTAAATTGTCTTGATT
>DYSM01000013.1:16823-22850 GCA_020718265.1 Draconibacterium orientale
GCGTAGAACAATCAGTTATTCAGTTGCTTACAGATTTTCTTAAATTGTCTTGATTACTTCTCGTTTAATCTGAAAAAATCTCCGAAAATTTTAACTTCGTTTGTAAATTCAAGAATTTTTGATGCGCTGATAACCTGTAAATCAGCAGTTTGCATATTTTCTTTTTTAACAACTGATAAAATATATTCGCCGTTTGGCGAGAACTCGGATTGTGTTACTTTTCCGTGATGTTTGAAACGCGCAATCTCTTGACCTGTAAGTAAATACAGTTTAACGAAACCATCGTTGCTTGCTGTCAGCAGATAGTTTCCGTCGGGTGAAAATTCTGCAGAATTTACAGGATTGCTAAAATCTGTGAAAACATGCAAAAGTTTGCCTTCGCTGCTCCACAATCTGGCGGTTTTGTCTTTGCCCGTGGAAGCAATGTATTTTCCGTCGGGCGAAAATTCTGCGCTCATAACATCCTGTGAATGTCCACGTAAAACCTTGATAGACTTGCCTTTATCTGAGCGAATTACGACCGTTCCGTCTTCATGTGCAGTGAGCAAAAAATTTCCGTCCGGCGAAAATCGAACTGAGCGGATGCCGGCTTCAGTTTTTAGTTCAAAATATGGCAATGAGTCGGCGAAGTTCCTGAAAATCAGCTTACCGTCCGAACCGCCTGACACTAAAACGGACGAATCCGGTTTGAAACAGATAGAGCGTGCAAAGGTGCTGTCTGCGGTATATGTCAAGGCGATTTTGCCGTTTTGTTGCCACAATCTAATGCGCTTATCTTTCGATGCTGTCGCTACAAATTCCTTATTTTCAGTAATATCAATGGCTGTTATCGGTTTTGAAATTCCGGAATATTTTGCCTTTACATCGCCGGCATTGTCGCACCAAAACGCCATCGTGTCGGAAACGGCGAGGATTCCGAATCCGTCCGACGTAAATTTTGTCTGATTAATATTTGGAATTGATGCAAGCGGATTCAGCAAACGCCCAAACGTCCAGGTGCGCACCGTTTTGTCATCGCTCAACGTAATAACGCGGTTAGGATTTTTAAAAAATCGTGCATCGTTCACGTTCGCCGTATGACCTTTTACCAGTTCAGTTGTCTGATTTTCAATGTTTTGCAATCGTGCAGTTTTATCTCGCGAAACTGACAGAATTTTTTTGCCGTCGGCAGAAAAGTGTGCTGTGTTTATCCAATCCTCGTGTCCGCGTATGAGAATCAACTCGTTACCGCCGGTATCAAACACGCGAATGGTGTGATTTTGACCTTTTAAGTCGTTGATGACAGCGAGAAATCGCGTGCCGTCAGGCGAAAATTCCAAATGTTGGATAAGTGGCTGGAAATATGTGTTATTAAAACTAATATGGATTCGTTTAATGAGTTTTCCGGAAAAATCGCAAAGGTCAATATGTTCCAAACCTGTAACAATGTACTTTTCGTCAGATGAGGCACTTATAGCATACGTGTCAAAATCGTGAGTAGGGAAAGTCGTAATTTTTTCGCCTGAAATTTTATATAGATAGATTTGTAAATCAGCTCCGGACGTTAAAACTGACTTTTTGTCAGGCATCAATTTTGCATTCCAAATCATGCCTTCATGCGCTTTAAACTGATGTTGTTTTTTCCCGGAAGTATCCAAAATTGTGAGCATTCCGTCGGCATCGCCAAACAAAATAAGTGCGGTATCTGCTGCAATTTCGATAAAAATAATTCGTTTATCATGCTGATATTCAAATAATAAGCGATTGTCGCTACTTTTTGCCTGAAGTCGATAGCCGTCCGGATTTTTGGATTCTAAAACTGATACGAACATACTGCCGTCGGGTGCGAGATGCGAAAAAAGTGCGGAGCTGTCCACCGACGCATCCAAACTGTAAAATACTTCGGATTTGTAGTAAGCGTTTAGCAATGCGCTGTAAGCGGCGGAATTTTCCGGATTTAGTCGATACGCTTTTTCTGCAAGGCGAAAACTCAAGGTCGGATCATTTTCTAAGTTTTGAAATGCATAAGCTGCAAACAAGTTTGATTCCGAAATGTGAAGCGCATTTTTTATTTTTTTGTCGGAATAAAACCAAAGTACCGCTGCTGTCAATATTATCGGAATAAGAATAGTTAAAGTTCTTAAAATAAAAGCTTTACGTATATCTTTCGGATTCTTCTTCTTTTCTGTTTCTTGTGTTCTTTTTGCAGTTTCCGGGATAAAAGTCAGTGTTTTTTTTAGTATTTCCGACTGAATTTCGTAATAATTTTTACCGTTATCATGTATTCGTTTTTGAATTATTCCGTGTAATTTTTGCGGATTTTGTATAAATTTCAGCAGAGTTTGTTCTTCAACCGTAATTGACTCATCTCTCTGATTATTAAAGAATTCCGTTATAATTATTTCATAATCATTTTCAGTAATTTCTTTAGTTTTAAAATACTTTTTTTTCAAAAACGTAGAAAATCCGCTAATTTCCGGCGAAAACGACTCTGAGGAGACAAGGTCTAAATGAAATTCTTCAACAATTGTTTCGGAATATAGCCCTGCGAATTGCAAATCTGTTGGCGTAATGCGTTTATTTTCAGATTGTATCAAATCAATTAGAGCTTCAGCAGTTTCAGTCGAAAACTTGAACGGACTTGTGTCGAAGGTAATGTATTGCGGATTTGTAGGCTCGAATGCTGCGGTCTTTTCGAGCACAAAGCGCGCTTCTGAAGCCGTAAAATCTGACAAAAAGACAGTTTTTGATTGTTCAAGTTTAAAAAAGACCGAAAGCTCTTCCCGAAGCATCTCTGTGTGTTCGGATGTTATTGAAAAACATAGCTTTACATCGACAGGAGCATACAGTTGCTCAAGTGCTGATTCGGTGAGCATATCAGGAGTCGATTTTAGTGCGGCATCAATTTCCGACTGGATTTTGCGCGGAATTTCAGGTTTTAGGACGTGGTTGAGTTCCGAAAAAAAATGTTGTCGTTGCATTTTGTCGAAACGCAAAAGATACTCTAAGCTGTCCAAAATCAGCACGATAGGTTGTTTTATTCCGGCTTTTTGTCTGTATTTTTTTAGAGTTTTCCAGAGGGAATTATTCTGAGGAAGGATTTTGTCATAAAAACTGGTATCTTTTAGAGGAATTGGAATGGAATTGTTTGTAAATTTTTGTAAATCAGTAAGTTCTGCGTTTGAAAAATCAGTGTAAATCACATCAAACAAACCACTTTTGCGCAACATGGGCACAAATCCGGCGCGCAAAAGCGAGGTTTTGCCGCAGCCTGCGTTACCTTGCAACGAGAAGCTGTTTTCAGTTAGCGCGCGCTCGTAAAGTGCGTTTACTTGGGTTTCTCGACCAAAAAAAATTAGGGATTCATTTTCTGTAAATGATTCTACGCCTACAAATCGTTTTTGCTTGATACTCATGCTTATACCTCTGAAAATTTCCGAACATTTAAATTTCTGCACAACGTTGTGTCGCCAGAAATGTCAATGTCTTTTGTTTTTTTGTCAAAAATAATTAATTTTTTAAAATTTAATGAATTTTGATTTTTAAATTATCAAAAAAATATATCTTTGTAAAGTTTAAATTACTCAAATTAATCCAAAATTTTAACTCTAAAATCGGGTTTTGAATCTTATTAATTCTTTAAAATATAGTTTCCAAATGAAAAAAATTATCAATACCACAAATGCACCCAAAGCCATCGGACCTTACAGTCAGGCAGTTATGTCCGGTAGTACACTTTATATTTCGGGGCAAATTCCGATAAATCCGGAAACAGGTAAGGTTGTAGAAAACGATATTCGCGTGCAAACTCGCCAAGTGATGGAAAATATTAAAGCAATCTTGAGCGAAGCCGGTTTCACATTAGGAAATGTTGTAAAATCAACGTGTTTACTCTCCGACATGGCTAATTTTGCCGCTATGAACGAGGTTTACGGTTCTTATTACACAGAAAATCCGCCGGCGCGAGCAGCTTTTGCCGTAAAAGAATTGCCGTTGGGCGTTTTGATTGAAATTGAAACGATTGCAGTAATCAGTAAACAGTAATCAGTTAGCTGTATTTGTCGGAATTTTAAATTTTTCTTTCTACTGATTACAATAGTTATAGTTCTGAATCACAATTTTTTACGAATGAAAATATTTATTGAACTTCCGGAAGGCGGAAAGCCGGAGCAAGCCGTTTTACTAAAAAAATTTTTGGAATCGGCAGCAGGTAAAGAAATTAAAAGTGTTGAAGTTGATCGTTCTGTTGCTTCGCCAGGGCAGATGGGGGCGGGCGTAATCGGCTCATTGACTGCGGTTTTGGTAAGTGTTGCGGGTCCGTTTAGTCGAATTGCGGAGGCATTTAGCAAATTTTCAGCAAGTCACCGCACAGAATTAATTCTGAAAAACGAATACGGAGACGAACTAATTTTGAACACAAAACGCGTGGACAAAGACGGCATTCATCAACTTGTGCAACAGTTTTTGGAAAAATCGCGCCCAAAACCGGCAACCGTAAAGCGCAAAACGAAAGCCTAAATTGTAAAAAAAGTGATATCAAATCGTCAGCTTTTTTTTTGATTTCCAATTTTTTTTTAAATTTGGACTTTGATACGGAAAAATACTCAAATCAATGACACAAGAACATAAATTTGCCGCAGATTTTCTCGACTTCGCGTATGCAAGTCCGACACCTTTTCAGGCAGTGCGTAATATCAAGGCGGCACTGTTGCGCAAAGGTTTTCAGCAACTTGACCGAGCAACGGAGTGGAATATCGTGCGCGGCGGAAAATATTTTACCTCAAAAAACGACAGTTCTATCATCGTTTTTGTCGTCGGAACCGGCGATATTGAAGACACAGGCTTTCGCATTATTGCCGCACATACCGATTCGCCCGGATTTCGCATAAAACCGAACGCCGAAATGGACGTAAACGGCTACCTGAAAGTGAATACCGAAGTTTACGGCGGTCCGATTCTCAGCACTTGGATTGACCGACCTTTGTCTATAGCCGGACGCGTGGTGTTAAAATCGGAAAATCCGTTTAAGCCCGAAATAAAATTTGTCAATTTTAAAAAACCGCTCTTACTTATTCCAAGCCTTGCCATTCATCTGAATCGTGATATCAACGACGGAAAATCTTACAACGCACAAGTCGATATGATTCCGTTTATGCGCTTGACAGACAGAGAGTTCGATAGTTCGGATTATTTTGCAACCGTTCTTGCGGAACACTTAAAAGTTGAAACGCACGAGGTGCTGAGTTACGACCTCGCGCCTTACGAATATGACAGAGGCACGCTGATGGGCGAAGATGAAGAACTCATTTCGTGCAGTCGAATTGACAATTTGGCTATGATACATACCAGCATCGACGCACTTTTGAACAGTGAAATGCCGATTGCAACGAATGTTGTAGCGTGTTTCGACAACGAAGAAACCGGCAGCCATACGAAACAAGGTGCGGCATCGCCTTTTTTGAAAGACGTTATGCGCCGCATTACGTTTGGGCAAGAAAAATATCTCGAAGCTTTCATGCGCGCCAAAGTCAATTCGTTCGGAATTTCGGCAGATATGGCTCACGCTGTTCACCCGAATTTTCCGGAAAAACACGACCCGGTTAATCGTCCGCAAATCAATCAAGGTCCTGTGATTAAGATAAATGCGAACCAAAAATACACAACCGATGCCGAATCATCGGCGATTTTTAAAATGCTTTGCCTCAAAGCCGGTGTGCCTTATCAAGAATATGTAAACCGTTCCGATGTTCAAGGCGGTTCGACGCTTGGCAATATTCTTTCGCAACACGTTGATATTCGTATGGTTGATGTTGGAAATCCGATGCTTGCCATGCACTCTGTGCGCGAACTTGCAGGCGTGAAGGACCACTACGCCATGAAACTTGTGTTTGACGAATTTTTTAAATAAGAAAATTTCATTAGAATAGCGAAACAAAATGTTTCGCTATTTTTGGCATCTTTCATAAACATAAAAAAGTAGTTTACACTTTTTAAAAAATTATTAAAACCTTATTTTATTATTTTCAACCTTAGTAAAAATTATAAATC
>DYSM01000210.1:70-5351 GCA_020718265.1 Draconibacterium orientale
TTACTTAAATTATAAAATATTTTCAAAAACACTGATAATCAAGCATATAGATTGGTTAGCTAAAATAAAACAGGCTTTTTAGACCGGACTCAACTTTATCAATAAATAAATATTATAAAAATGAAACAAATAAAATTTTTATCAGCAATAATACTGATTGTAAGTGCTTTTGCACTAACATCTTGCGAAAGAGATGAAGCGGATACGGAGCTTCCCATAATCACGGTCGGCGAGCCTGCGGACGACGACGTGCTTTACATCGGCTCAGAGGTGCATTTTGAAATTGATTTTTCCGATGATACCGAATTAAAATCGTATAAGGTTGATATTCACAGTAATTTCGACGGACACGACCACAAATCGGTAAACACTGAAGACAGTGTAGAATTTTCGTTTCAAAAAAGTTGGAGTTTTGAAGCCGGACAAAAAAACGCGCACATACACCACCACGAGATTGAAATTCCCGAAGAAATTGACGGAAAATCAATATCGCAAGGTGATTACCATTTTATGATTTATTGCACCGATGCCGCGGGAAACGAGTCGTGGACAGCCGTTTCGGTGAAGATTATGAAATCGCAAGATGCAGAAAGCCCGAGCTTTACAAGCATTGTAAGTCCCGCCGTTAATCAGGAATTTGCCAACGGACAAACCATAACCCTATCCGGAACTGTGAGCGATAACGAACATTTGGACGGGCTGTTTATTGCCATTATGCCGGAAAATGCAACCAATGAACAAGTGAATCCAACTGAAAGTTTAGCCGTGATGTTGCACGAACACGAAGCTGTGTATGAGCAACAATATAATTTCACTGCGTCCATACAAGTTGGGCAGGCGCAAGATAACAACACAACGCCAAAAACAGTTACGTGGACGCCCGGGAAATATTACATCGTCGTAAAATCACCTGATGAAAGCGGAAATATCGGATTTTCAGAACATTATCCGATTATAATTAAATAATTTTGATTAAAAAAAGTGAATGTGCAAAATGCAAATTATCGAAATAATTAGAAAAATGCGTTTTGCACAGCCTTTTTACAATTTTAAACACCCATAACATAAGAGCGTTAAAACACGAAATTCGCACACGTTTGCGGAAATAAAAAACTTTTGAGAAAAGTCAAATTTCTTTTGTAAAGAAACGAAAAAAAGCATACTTTTGGCTGCATGTAAATATTTAAAAAAATCACTATAAATGAGCGTATTAGTAAATAAAAACTCAAAAGTTATCGTGCAAGGCTTCACGGGAACGGAAGGCACGTTCCACGCCGGACAAATGATTGACTACGGAACCAACGTTGTGGGCGGCGTTACGCCCGGCAAAGGCGGTCAAACGCACCTCGACCGTCCGATTTTTAACACCGTTTCGGATGCCGTAAAAGCCACAGGCGCAGATGTTTCCATTATTTTTGTGCCGCCGGCATTTGCTGCCGATGCAATTATGGAAGCCGCCGAAGCCGGAATCAAAGTCATTGTTACCATTACGGAAGGCATTCCGGTGGCTGACATGGTTCAGGTGAAAGAATATTTGTCTGACAAAGATACAACCTTAATCGGACCGAATTGTCCGGGAATTATTACCGCCGGTGAAGCAAAAATCGGCATTATGCCCGGTTTCATTTTCACGAAAGGCACAGTCGGAATTATCTCAAAATCAGGCACTTTGACTTACGAAGCGGTCGATCAAATTACAAAAGCCGGTCTTGGACAAACCACAGCCATCGGCATCGGCGGCGACCCAATTATCGGCACCTCAACGCTTGCGGCACTCAAACTTTTTGAGGCAGACCCGGAAACCAAAGGCATTGTTATGATTGGCGAAATCGGCGGCAGCATGGAACCCGACGCTGCGTTGTGGTACAAAGAACACGGCACAAAACCCGTTGTGGGCTTTATTGCCGGCGAAACTGCACCGAAAGGCAAACGCATGGGACACGCAGGCGCAATCATAGGCGGCGCGCACGATACAGCACAAGCCAAAAAACAAATCATGCGCGAATGCGGCATTCACGTGGTGGATTCTCCTGCAAATATCGGCGCAAAAATGGCAGAACTTTTGAAATAATATAGCCAAAATATTTTAAAAAACAGCCAAAGTTTCATGCTTTGGCTGTTTTTTTTTAGAATATTGAAAATTTTTGAGATTCAATTTTCCCGTCAATTATATAGGTCAAAAAATACAATCCGCGCGGCAAATCTGAAACTGAAACAGTTTCTGTTTGAATATTTGACATTATAACTCTTCCGCTGATATCCAAGATATTAAGATTTTGAATTTGTCCAAAATTTGATATTTGAATAAATTCCGAAGACGGATTTGGCGAAACAATACAGTTCGGTGCTCCTATAGTGTCTGTTTTTGTGGGAATATCATACGTTAAATCATCCAAGCAAAAATATGTCGGCGTATTAATGCCGTAATCACCTGTGTCAGAGGATTCAAGATGAAATTCTAACGCCGAAACTGTGCCAAGTTCTGACAAATCAATATTATGCCATGTATTTTCTACAAACGTTAAAGAATTTCTAAAATCAATTAAATAATACTCGACAATTCCTGTAGAAAGGTTTTGATTTTTGCCTTCTATCACAAGTTTAAACCAATCGCCTTCGGAAAACTGGCTGTAACCGCCTGATTTCAAAACTTCTAAAGCTGTAAAAGTCGCATTTGTTACGAAGACATTTTTTGGCTCGGTGGACGTAACGAAAGTACAGACCGACGGAATTGTTGCATAGCTGTTTTGCCAATCTGTGCCGACATAAGCAATCCCAAACTTCATTCCGCTTTTAGCAACACCTGCATAGGTACTGTATTGATTTTCATAACCTTCTGTCGAAACATCGGTTAGTGAAGAGTAAGCAAAACCGTACCAACTTGCATACGTTTCGTCGTAATTATTTAAAAAACTCAGGTCGGAATTTCCGAACGAACCTGAATTATCCGAACCATTCCAGAAATTTCCACTCGGAAGTGTAAGGTTTTCAAAATCAAAGACTTGCTGTGATTTTCCTACAAAGAACAAAGAAAGCACTGATGCCGAAAGAAAAAACTTGTGTAACATATTGATATTAAATTTGTTAATGAAAAAAATCACAACAAATTAATCCAAAATAAAAATACGAAAAAAAGCTGAATGACCATGCAATTTCTCCTGTGCTTTTATGCCCGAAAGCGTTGGACTAATGTTACTTACGGCAGGTCTTCTGACTTGTTTCGGTTTTCCGAACGCCTTCCCGCAAAACGCAGTGGCACAGAATGTTCGGACATTATCGAAACTTACAGCAGCGGGAACTGTTACCGAATTGCACGGTATTCCCTCTTAGCTCGGTTGTTGTTCACAACTCGAGAACCGAAGCGCGACAAAGGTAGCAAATTTTATTTCAAAACAGATTTTTTTGCTTTATATCTTCGCCAAAAAGGTAATTTTGTGAACGATGTGTACTCAATCAAACGTGCAAAAAATGTGAATCGCATCAAATAATGGACAAATCTGTATGAAAGAAAAAATACAGTCAAAGTTACAATCGGATACAAAACCCAACCTTTAACAAAATCGGAAAGTTCCGAAATTTCTTTAAAAAAATCAATTTTTGAAGCTAAGAAAGTCAGCAAAACAGTGAAAACCAGCGATGCAAGCCAAATTCCCAAAGTTGTAAATCCGTGTGCGGTTTGGATGGCTTTTTCGGGACATTGATTCATGCAGCGCATACAACTTTCGCAGGAATATTTCCAAAACATACGCTTATCTACTTGAATGATAGCATTTACAGGACATTGTTTTTCGCAAAGTCCGCACAAATTACATTTATCCGACGCTACAAATGTTTTTGCTAAAATAAATCGTCCGATAAAATAATACATCGGGACAACGGGCGAAACCGCAATATCGAAAGGCAATGATAACCAAGCTTTTCTGACTTTTTTCCCGGTAAGAAGTTTATCCAGAACGTGTTCTGAAATCGTTTTACAACGTACGTGCATGGAAACGGACACACTCTCGCGCACGCCCGGATGCAACGAAATCCAATTGGAAGGCATGTCCATAGGTTGCTGACCGACAACGCGATAGCCTTTCAATCTTAAAATTAACGAGGGAAAATATTGTGCCAATCCGCTCAAACCGGGAATAAATAACTTGTTCATTTTCAGACCTGCACGCGTGTTTACGATAAAAACATCGGTTTCGGTAGTGCGACGCGGAAATTTCGACATAAATTCCAGCATTATCGGAGGCAAATTGAATCCGTGTGTAGGCGAGAAAAATCCGATGAGCGTTTTTCCTTCAGTTTTTGGAATTTCTACTTTTTTAAAACGGTCGATATTAATTAGGAATGTATTGATATTCTTTGACTTAGCAAAATTTATCATCCACGTTGCAACATTGCGTGCATTTCCGGTTCCTGAAAAATAATACGCCACAAAATTTTGATATTTCGACATAATCCCAAATTTTGCATTACAATTTACAAAAAAAACACAAAAATCAGTTTCTATTTTGTCAAATATTCGTCTAATTTAACAAGTTTTACAACATGTATAACTGCGCCTTTCGGAATTACAAACTCGCTCAAACCAACTTCTGAATTCGGATTTCCCCAATCATACGTGTAACCCAAGCGTGTCCACGGATACGGACTTTGCGTGCAATACGAGGTAAGCATTTTATCCGCAAACCATTGACAATGAGCAGTATCTGAGAAATCGGAAAACGTAACATCTCCGACTTTATCTGTTGTAGATTTATCAGGCGAAGGTCGAAATAAATCGTTCGGATTCACCCAAAATTCGACAATATGCGTATTTTTTGTACCTTGCGGAAGCCCGAGAAGTTGTTCGGTTCGGAGTTTCAAAACCTCAAAATCTGTTGATTTTGAATAATTTAGCATAGAAGATTTTAATTCGGGTGCGACGGTAACCCACATTTCGCCCCACGAAACCGTAACGTCTTGGTTTACAGGATAAGAGGAAGCGTAATTTCCGTTAAAAAACGAACAAACTAAAATTTTATCGTGTGTCGAATTCCAAACTAAATCTGAATTTTCCGGCGAAATTGAAATCAGTTCGGAATAAACCTCGTCCGGCTCTGCAACCATCGCATCCTGAACAGCTTGCGTGTAATTATTGTATCCAAATTTGGTTGGAATTTCTGCCGTTTTTGTTTGCTGTGTTGCACACGAAAAAAAAATTGTTGATAGAACAAAAAATAAAACCTTTTTCATAAAAAAATGAGTTCAGTATAAAAAGTCATAAAGTTGAAAGTTTGTAAAGTTAAAT
>DYSM01000211.1 GCA_020718265.1 Draconibacterium orientale
ACATTCTGTTTTCGAATAATTTTGGCAAACACGTTGGGAACAAAGCGTTTAAGATACACGCCGAAACGCTCTTTGCCTCCAATCGTAAGTTCGTTTTTGTGTTTAAAAATTGCCGATAACGCTTTTTTGGCAAATACTTCGGGCAACATGCCGTTTTGAATTCCGGGGTCGTTCGCTTGTTGCGCCGAACCGTCGCCCACAACGGCATTCATTGCAATATATGTGCGAATATAACCCGAACAAATCAGCGTAACTTTGATACTATCATCGTGAATTTCAGCACGTAAGCTGTCGAAAAAACCATGCAACGCATGTTTCGATGCCGCATAAGCCGAGCGCAAAGGCGTGCCGAATTTGCCCGTTAAGCTGCTCATAACCACGATGTGTCCCGATTTTCGCGCAAGCATCGCCGGCAAAACCGCTTTTGTCAAAATCACTGCGCCGAAATAATTTATGTTCATCAATCGCTTATCTACTTCAATTACAGTATCTTTCGCCAACGAACGCTGACTCACGCCGCCGTTGTGATACAAAATATCAATGTATCCGAACATCGCAAGAGCTTCGGCGGCTTTTGCGGGAAGTTCATCGTGTTTTTCCAAATCCAAAGTCAAAATGCGAACATCGGCATTCGGAATAGTTTGCTTAACTCTCAGTAATTCAGCCTCGCGCCGAGCAGAAACAATAATTCGCGCGCCCGCATTTGCAAACGCATACACCAACGCCTCTCCCGCGCCCGACGACGCGCCTGTAATCCAAACAATTTTTCCCGAAAAATCCATTTAATCAAAATATCAGAAATATTTGTAAAAATAAATAAAAATCGTAACCCAACAAAACAGAACGATTTTCACCCTTGGCTGATAATTTCTCGAATGATTGATTCCCAAAACAGAAAAATGATTAATTTTGCAAAACCAAAACAGTAGAATTATGAGCAAAGTAAACCCCAAAATAGATTTAGTATTCAAGAAACTGTTTGGAACAGAGCAAAATATCAGTCTTTTAAAATCTTTGGTAAATTCGATACTACCTAAAGATGAGCAAGTTACGAAATTAGAATTAAAAAATCCATATAATCCTTCGGACTATTTAAGCGGAAAAATTTCATATCTTGATATAAAAGCTACAGATGAAAACGGAAAGTGGTATGATATTGAAATACAAGTTGCACCTTATGATTTTTTCGGAATGCGATTACTTTTTTATTGGGCTAAAATGTATAGCACTCAATTAAAAAGTAAACAAACTTATGAAGATTTAAGAAAAACAATTGTAATCAGTTTTATAAACTTTAACTATTTCTCTGATAAAGAAGGACATGAACGCTTTCATCGTAGAATTGGATTGACAGATTTAGATACAGGTGAAATTTACGAACAAACAGACGGATTAGAATTAATATTTGTTGAATTGGAAAAATTCCAAAAAGAATTACCGGATGTTCATACAACACTTGAACGTTGGATAACTTTTTTAAATAAAGCACATGAATATTCAAACGAAAATTTGCCTAAAGAGATTGCAACTGAAGAAATAAAAAAAGCAATGCAAGAGCTTGAAATAATGTATTTTAACGAAATAGAACAGGAACATTATGAAAGTCAACAACGCAGATATTTAGATGAGCTTGCCTTACAAAGGCAAAGAGAACGTCATGAAAAACAAGACGAAGGAAAAATACAAAATGCAATTGATGAAAGAAATATTGAAATTGCAGTAAAGGGTGTAAAAGCCGGTTTTGCAAATGAGATAATCGGAACTCTGACAGATTTATCGGAAACTCAAATAAACGAAATACGTAATAAATTAATTTACAAATAAATAATGTGCCTAACTTATGTCAGATGATAATTGCCGGCTTTCGTGCCAACTTGATTTTTAATTAACAGAAGCGCAAAATTGAACATAAAATACTATAAATACGGCAACTATGGCTGTTATTTCTCGGCAACCCCAAATCTTTTTTTCGTAATTTCGCAGTCTAAATTTTCACAAAAATGAAACGAAAAATACTTATAATACTTTTCTCGGCGGTGGCGGTCGGCGCGTTGGTTTTCGGCGTGTTCGGCGTTCTGACCTGCAATCAACAGAAAAAAATTGCACAATTGGAAGAACATATCGACAAATTAAAAGCTGTTCAGACCCCGATTCGATTCAAAATTACCGAACGCACCGATGAAGATTTTGAAGTTGCCTTGAAATATTTCGATGCCAACGACGAAGTTATCAATCGTGTTGAAAAAAAATTCAAAGGCTCAGAACTTTCGCTGGATTTTGTAGAGTTCAAAGTGAAAGACAGTTACGTGGCATTTCCTTACAAAATGTATTCCGACGAAATTGCACCCGACGACGGTTATCTGATGCTGAACGATTACGACAAAGCCGGATTTCCGCAAATTTTTTATCAAAAAGGTTTGAATCCGGAGTTGAAAAAAGGTTTACAAAAGCTGTTTGAAAATTTGAAAGAGAACAAAGTCAATCCGTTTGAAACGTATTTTGGAAATATGGTTCACGATTTGAAAGGTGTAAAAAATTATCAAACAGGCGTTGTGTATAAAGTTATTGTGCACACCAAAGGCGGTATTGAAGTCGTAGAAGATTAAAAATCATATAGTTATCGCAACAATACCATTAGCAGAGCGTTTGCGTCCGAAAGATTTGGACGGCTATGTCGGACAGGAACATCTGGTCGGGAAAGGTGCCGTTTTGCGCCGAATGATTGAAAGCGGCAAAATTTCGTCGTTTATTCTTTGGGGTCCGCCCGGCGTCGGAAAAACCACGTTGGCAAAAATTATTGCGCAAAAGCTCGACCGCCCGTTTCACACGTTAAGCGCTGTTACTGCGGGCGTTAAAGATGTGCGCGAAGTCATTAAAAAATCGGAAAGTTCCAACTTTTTTTCAAATCCGAATCCGATTTTGTTTATCGACGAAATTCACAGATTCAGCAAATCGCAGCAAGATTCGTTGCTCGGCGCGGTGGAGCAAGGCATCGTTACGCTCATCGGCGCAACGACCGAAAATCCGTCCTTCGAGGTCATTGCGCCGTTGCTTTCGCGCTGCCAAGTGTATGTGTTGAAATCTTTGGAAAAAACAGATTTAGAAAAACTTCTGCAAAAAGCTCTGACAGAGGATTTTGAGCTTAAAAAGAAATCGATAAAAATTGTTGAAACAAACGCCTTATTTTTACATTCCGGCGGCGATGCGCGCAAATTGTTGAATATTTTAGATTTGATTTTTTCTAACGAAGAAGATGAATATATCGTAACTGATGAGCTGGTAACCAATACTTTACAACAAAAGATTGCGCTTTACGACAAAAACGGCGAACAACATTACGACATCATTTCGGCATTCATAAAATCGGTGCGCGGCTCCGACCCGAACGCCGCCGTGTATTGGCTCGCACGCATGATTGAAGGCGGCGAAGACGTAAAATTCATTGCACGCCGTTTGCTAATTTTGGCTGCCGAAGACATCGGCTTGGCAAATCCGAACGCGTTGTTGCTCGCAAACGCATGTTTTAACTCCGTAACAATCATTGGTTTACCCGAAGCGCGCATTATTTTGTCGGAAGCCACAATTTACTTGGCAACATCGCCCAAAAGCAATTCGGCATACTCCGCCATCGACGACGCGCTGCAACTTGTGCGCGAAACCGGAAATTTGCCCGTGCCGCTGCCCTTGCGCAACGCGCCCACGAAATTGATGAAACAACTCGGCTACGGCAAAGATTACAAATATGCGCACAGTTATATCGGAAATTTTGTGGAACAGGAATTTTTACCCGATGATATTTCCGGACGGAAATTTTACGAGCCGCAGCGCAACGCCGCCGAAGTGAAAGCCCGCGAACAACTCAAAATTCATTGGAAAAAATACGAATATTAAAACGAGAAGTCAGATTTTGACCTTAGATTTTTTTGCAAAAATCATTTTTTCTACACGCACGCCTTGCGAATGTTGTATTGCACGTCTTTCAAGCCGTGTTTTACGAGAATGTTGGCACACACTTCGCCGACTCTCATGCGCGCAACCTCCTCACTTTCAGCTTCTACACGCATGGTAAGGTAATTTCCCGTACGCACGTCCGTCATGAAATCTTTGTATTCGCTTCGAATTTCTTTCAAAATTTCTTCGTTGCGTTTTTGAATAATTTCAGACATAGGAAGTATTTGAATTTCAGCAGAATACATATTTAATTCCGGAATCGAGAGCGCGAGATGCAAGCCGTCGTTCAAATGGCTGTCTTCCTCTATGATGTGTTGTTTTTTCTGCAAAAGCGATTGTTTTATGGCAAACCCGACAGACATAAAAATATACAAGAAAATGACAAGCGGAATTGCCAAAACCTGAAACGCCGCAATCAGAAAAAACGAGGCGATTAAGAAACTAAATCGAACTGCATTTTTCTTGAAATTCAAGCTCTCAAATTTGAGCGAGAACATGGGCATTCCGACAATCATCAACACTGCAAATATCAGAACCAAAGGCAGATAGAACCAAACGCTTTCCATGACGAACACTTCCAAGCCGATGATTTTCATTTCCCAAGCGAAGGGGAAAATGTCTAACCATTCGTATAAAATCAGCAGCGTTCCGGGGTCAAAATCTTTTACGAGCGGCATTGCAGCAAAAAACGTTGCCATCGCCGGTGTCGGCAGTCCGATAAAACTTGAGGTTTGGCGCGTATCGACATTAAATTTTGCGAGGCGAAGTGCCGCAAAAAGTATCAAAACCGTGGGCGCAAGCAGCATAAATATTTGTTCGACAGGCAAATCGAACGAAAATGCTTTAACTTTTAACGAAACTTTCAGGAGCTGAAATGTGATAATTGCCGGAGCGACACCAAAATTTACCAAATCGGCAAGCGAATCTAATTGTTTGCCGATTTCCGATTTTAGTTTAAGCAATCGCGCCGTAAATCCGTCCAAAAAATCGAACACCAAAGCAAAACCTACAAAGTAAGATGTCATGTACAATTTATCCGGATTATTTATCGCGTAAAACACGGCAATACTCCCCGACAACAGCCCCAACAACGTTACAATATTGGGCAGAGTAAAATAGCGCAGGTCTTTTGATTTCATAACTGATTTTGCCGTTTTGATATTCTCAAAATATTCTGTAATTATTTGTTGTCAAGATACTTATAGTTCTAAAACTTGTAGTTTTACGCAATAAATAAATAACCGACATTTTTGTATTATTCCAAATTGTAACAACGAATATACAAAAATGAGACCATTCGAGACAAATGTAATTTTATTTTTACAGATATAAAAAAAATATTACAAATTTCTATAAAAATCAAAGATTTAGATGCAAAAACAATCGAAGATTTTTT
>DYSM01000212.1 GCA_020718265.1 Draconibacterium orientale
ATAATTTTTAAAAAAGTGTAAACTACTTTTTTATGTTTATGAAAGATGCCAATTTTTATTTTATTTTTTATTGACTCCGTATTCAATATCTACCTCTGCGGCATAATTAGCACCATCTTCAAATATGAGCATATTAGGATAATAATCAAGCTGAATGTCATACATCGACACGCTGAACTCGTAAAGAACATTGTTGTTATTGGCATCAAAAACGACAAATTTTATGTTGTCTCGAACATCAAAATCAATGTAAGGCACATATTCGCTCACGGGCAAACGAACGGGATAGCTCGAAATTCGCAAAGCTACGTGGCTTGTTTCAATAAAATCGCCGTTGTAAAAAATGTCGCAAACTATATCAACTCCCAAATATTCCGGCGGCAACCAAACGCGTATGTCTCGAATTTCGATAACGGTCGGCGGAGGCAAAATGGTAAATGTTTCGTTTTGTTTGGCAGTATCGCCGTTGCAAATTGCACTCATCGACACGTTGTATGTGCCCGGGAATGCAAATTCGTGCGTCGGACTTTCAGTTTTAGCGTCTTCGTATCCGTCGCCGAAATTCCAATAAAACGATGTCGCATGTTGCGAATAGTTCATCAGGCTGACTTTTGCCGGCGCAAATTTTCCGCTTCCGTAGAATGCGTATTCAAATTCAGGAATAATCGGCAACGATTCTGCTTGTAGGTCAATGCGTTCATTTTTAACATCTTCCGCTTCCTTATTCCGAATTTTCAACGTTACGGTATAAAGTCCGGTTTTCGTGTACACATGCACAGGCGTGCGGTCTGACGAGGTTTCGCCGTCGCCGAAATCCCAGTGATAGGACACATCGCCGTTGCCGATGTCGGCTTTGGGGTAAAAATAGACCACGTAAGGTACAGAGCAGTTCTCAACGGTGTCGATAATTTCCAGAATTTCGACCTTGCCTTTGTTGCAATTTGTAAAAAACACAGCCAAGCCGAAAAACAAGAATGGTATCGCAAGGCGTGAATAACGGAGGGTTTGTTTAACTTTTTGGCTCATATTTTTTGAGATATTTGAAATTAGACTTTAGATATTAGAAATTAGATAATTGTGTTCCGTATTTTTTAATACTAAACATTGAATCGAATGTTCAGTAAATCGCCGTCTTGTACAACGTATGTTTTGCCTTCGAGTTTGAGTTTTCCGGCTTCTTTGCACTTTACTTCGGAGCGCAGAGCGATATAATCATCGTATTTTATCACTTCGGCACGAATGAAACCGCGTTGTAAGTCGCTGTGTATCACGCCTGCCGCTTCCGGCGCAGTGCTTCCGCGATAAATTGTCCACGCGCGAATTTCTTTCACGCCTACGGTAAAGAACGTTTCCAAATCCAGCAGTTTGTATGCTGCACGGATAAGTTTGTTCACACCCGGCTCCGAAAGTCCGGCGTCTGCCAAAAATTCGAGACGTTCGTCTTCATTATCAAGCTCTGCAATGTCGGATTCCAACTTGGCGGCAATGATTATGATTTCGGCTTTTTCGTTTTTCAAAGCGTCCTGCACGGCTTTGGTATATTTATTTCCGGTCGCTGCGGAAGCATCGTCCACATTACAAACGTAAAGAACAGGCTTTGTAGTGAGTAAAAACAAATCTTTTACATAATCTTTTTCACTTTCGTCTGTTTCGAGTGTTCGTGCGGGCTGAAAATTTTCGAGATGTGTTTTGTATTTTGTCAAAATTTCTTGTCCGCGTTTGGCATCTTTGTCGCCTGTTTTGGCGGCGCGTGTTACTTTGTCGAGTTTTTTGTCAATAGATTCTAAATCTTTGACAATCAATTCAAAATCTACAATTTCTTTGTCTCTGACCGGGTTTACCGAACCTTCGATGTGCGGCAAATTGGCATCGTCGAAACAGCGGAGCACGTGGATAACAGCGTCGTTGTTACGCAAATCGCCCAAAAATTTGTTGCCGATGCCTTCGCCTTGCGCCGAACCTTTTGCGAGTCCGGGTAAGTCCATTATGTCCATCACGGTTTGAATGATTCGTTCCGACGGTTGGATGTCGTACAACGCTTGCAGGCGCGGGTCGGGCACTTGCACCGTTCCGAGGTTCGATTTGTCCGTACTGAAACTGAAGTTTGTTACTTCGGCTTTTGTATTTGAAAAACAGTTGAATATCATGGATTTACCGACATTTGTCAGCCCGATGATTCCGCATTTTAATCCCATTGGTTTGTAATATTAGATTTCAGATTTCAGACAACAGTAATCAGACATTAAATTACTGATATTCTTTATCTTACATTTCAATTTTATTTTGTGAGAATTTATATAAATTGTTGGATTCAACTTTGGCAAAGTCTCAAACTTTGGCAAAGTTTGCTATACGTTTTGTTTATTTTAATTTTACTTTGAAATCGGTTTTGTATTCGGGCGAAAGAATGTCGAACATACTGCCGGAGAATTCAAAACTTTTTCCGTCGGGTGCCATGACAGCGTTTTTGTTGTCCAATTTTTTGATTTCGCGCTCAAATGTAAACGACAATTTGTATTGATAATAATCTTTCATCGACGCCATTTCTTCGCTGTTCATTGTGGTATCTTTGGCGAAATCGGGTGCTGTGTATGACAGTTTCTTTTCGCCTTTTGCCTTGAATTCTGCTTTTTTGCCGTCTGTTTTGGGTGTTGCTCCGCCCATCAATTCCGAATCTGCGCCCGATGCCATCACTTTATTCACAACATCCACATTGTCAAAATCGTAAGAGATAAACAAAACAGTAGAATCATCGTTCCAACCGTATTCGATATTTTTTGCACCGAGTTGGCGATAAGTCTCTGCGACTTTTGCGAACGATTGGTCCATTGTATCCATCGAATTATCGTTGCCGGTAGAGTCCATGCCCGACATAAATTCTTTCATTTGCGACACATCCACCATCGCCGTCGAGTTACCCGACATATCCGAATTAAAGTGGTATTCCTGTGAAATTGAGCACCCTGCGCTTATGAGCAGTAGTGCAAATACTGAAAAAAAGAAGGTTTTCATATCCTGATGTTTTAACCCGAATGCTTTTTCTGTCGGGTGTGAATAAAAAAAGTATCTCTACAAATATAGAGTTTTTGAATAATTTGTCAAACAAAATTACACAGAAACCTGAACATCGAATCCGACATGTCGCGCGCGGTCGGCTATTTCATTCAGTTTTTGGGCTGAAATTTTTTCTAAACCCGCAGCCGGTGTTTCACGGTCTATTGTATAAATCATGATTTTGCGCGGCGCAATTTGGCGCATCGCTCCGAGCCATGTTTCAATTTCCGTTTCGGTTGTATTATCTATGTAAATATCATTGTAACAACCTTTTAAAAACATAGTTTGAATAATTGCTTTACCTTCAAATTGTTTTAATGCCTCAATAATTTTTTCTACGGTAAAACTTTTCGACACGCCGTTCATGCGTTGCATCGTGTCGTCGATTCCCGAATCGAGTTTCAAAATACAATCGTCAGCTTTCAAAAGAGCTTCGCGCACGGCAGGCTTATGCGCTTGCGTGGCATTTGACAAAACTGCGATTTTTGCCTGCGGTGCAATTCGGTTGCGCAACTCAACAGTATCGGAAATGATTTCGGAAAATTCGGGGTGAAGTGTCGGTTCGCCGTTTCCGGCAAAGCTGATGTAATTTGGTAAATTATTGTCCGATTGCATTTTAAGCAGAACTTTCTCCAGCTCTGTTCGCACTTCCGCACGTGAGTGAAACGGATGTTTTCGGAATTTTTCGGGAAACGTGTAGCCGCATTCGCAATAAATGCAGTCGAAATTACAGAATTTGTAATCCGTCGGCAACAGATTGATTCCCAGCGACACACCCAAGCGGCGACTTTGCACGGGACCGAATATAATTTTATCAAACAAAAATGTAGCCATGAATTTTAATTTGAAAATGAGATAATTTGAAAATTTGAGAATGAGTAGATTTGAGAATTTTTTGCGATTTTGCGTCTTAGCGGTAAAAATTTATGATTTGTAAAGAATTGTAAATCTTATGTCAAAATTCTTTTATCTGACAAAGTATTGAAAAAACTAAATGCTAAAAATCATTTTCAAATTTTCAAATTCCCTAATTTTCAAATTTAAATGTAATACCGCGCATCTGCCGTAACACTTTGATTATCAAATTGTCCTGTCAGATATTTGTGGTATCCGCTTATGGCAATCATGGCGGCATTGTCCGTTGTGTATTTAAACGCAGGAATGTGAACTTTGATGTTTAGTTTCTTGCCCAGAGCTTCTGTGGCATCGCGTAAACCCGAATTTGCCGATACGCCGCCGGCAATGGCAAATTCCTTGATGCCGGTTTGTTTGAGAGCTGTTTTTACCTTATCTATAAGTATTTCTATGATAGTGTGTTGCAGACTTGCGCACAAATCGTCGGCATGTTCGGCAACGAAGTTCGAATTTTCAGCCGCCGCATCGCGCAGTGTGTAAAGAAACGACGTTTTCAGTCCGCTGAAACTGAAATTTAAGCCTTCGATACGCGGTTTTGCAAATTTGAATGCCTTCGGATTGCCAAGTTTCGCTTTTCGGTCAATAATCGGTCCGCCCGGATAGCCCAAACCCATTGCTTTGGCGCATTTATCAAACGCTTCGCCGGCGGCATCGTCGATAGTTTCGCCGATGAGTTCCTGCTCAAACTGATTTTTTACAACGATAATTTGTGTGTGTCCGCCCGAAACCAACAAAGTCAAGAACGGGAATTGCGGAAGTGCGTGCGTATCGCCTTTTTCGCGTAAGAACAAAGCGGAAATGTGCCCTTGCAAATGATTTTCGGCAAGCAGCGGAATGTCGTTTGCCAGCGCAAATCCTTTGGCAAATTGTGTGCCCACAAGCAACGAGCCGAGCAAACCCGGACCGCGCGTGAATGCTACCGCGCTCACATCCGACTTCGATACACCGGCTTCTTTCAACGCCGTATCCACCACCGGAACAATGTTTGCCTGATGCGCCCGCGATGCCAACTCCGGCACCACGCCGCCGTACTTGCGGTGTACATCCTGATTTGCCGTAATGTTCGACAACAAAATACCGTCCTGAATCACGGCGGCAGACGTATCGTCGCACGAGGTTTCGATACCGAGTATGATTATTGACTTTTTATTCGTTTCCACGCCGCAAAGATATACATTTGGCGCGAAAAAATTGCAAATCTGTTTTGAACTTCAGTAGTCAGAATAGACATATCCCTATTTACCAACGCTTTTGAAAATTTTGTCAATTCATCCTCTGTGTAATATTTAGTGCTTGTAAGAAAACTCATAACTTGTTGAAATTCTTTACGATATAGC
>DYSM01000213.1:0-1642 GCA_020718265.1 Draconibacterium orientale
CATCATAAGTTTTTGAATTTCATTGAAATAAAAAGTTGCATTAATTACTTGAATTCGCATTATTCTGCCATTTGGTTAAATTCTACTTCCGAATTTATAAAATATCAACCGACAATCACGCTTATTAACGGAGCAAAACTCAGCGATTACAAAAATGGCGGAATTACATCAGCCACAGGCACTTGGACAGATGCCGGCGCGCAGTATATTTTACAAAATTCAAAAGCAAAAACCAACGGAACAGCACCCTACGGTGATGTTTTCATTGAAAAAATCACATTTTAATTTAGTTTTTTGTAAATTCGCAAAATTTCAAAAAAATGCAAGCACTTCTAAAAACCGCAAACATTATCTGGGGCGCAATTGTTGCACAACTCGTGCTTTTCGGCGCAACGGCGTTCTTTTTTTACAAACCGGAAACCGCTGTTTTTAATCCGACGGATACATCAATAACAATTGTGTATATTGCTTATTTACTGATAATTGCATCTGTTCCGGGCAGTTATACCTTGTATTCGATAATGTTAAAAAAAATACCGAAAGAACAGCTCGAAGAAATTCTGTTTGTCGGATACAGAAAATTACTTTTTGTAAAATATGCCATACTCGAAAGCGCGTCACTTTTTGCAATTGTAGCTTACATTGTGTCCGGTTCGACAAACCCGATGTATGCGTTTTTCATTCCGGTAATCGTTTTATTGATGAGTAAACCTTCTGATGCCGAATTTCGGAAAGATTTTTTGCCCCAAGAAGTTGAAAATCACAATAGGTTTGAAGAGGAAGTTATTGAGTATGAAGACACTGCATCAGACGAAAAAGAGTAATTATGGAAAAGAATTATAATAAAGATTACAAAGCTGAAAATCGGTTTACAACTTTTGAAGGTACAAACGAAATTTCGGCGCGTATTTTACCGTTTCGCGTAAAATTTGCCGTTTTTTCCGGCGGTGTTCCGATGCTTATCGGCTTCTTTTTCACGCTGATAGGTGGTTTTGCCTTGGCTGTATTCGGTTCGGTTGTCAGTTTTGACGATTTGCGTTTTTCAGATTCCGACCCTGTGGTTGAAGGCAAAATTTTGGACGAAATCGGCACAAGTTCTTATGAAAACGATGAGCGCGTTTACCAATACGTTTTTGAATTTCGTGCGAACGACGGAAAAGCCTACAAATCAACGTGTTACCATACAGGCAGAGCAAAATATCCGGACGGAATCGTCCGAGTGCAATATTTTCAATCGAATCCGCAAAAAGCGCGAATTGTAGGCATGAAAATCGGTCAATTCCCGTTTTTCATACTCCTTTTTGTGGCAATATTTCCGCTTGTCGGAGGGTTAATGCTGTTCTTTGGAATCCGAAAAGCACTGAAACGTTTACGAATTTTGAAGTTTGGAAAAACAGCTTTGGGAACATTCTCGCGCATGGAAGAAACTAACGTAACTATCAATAAACAAAGAGTTTACCGAATGTATTTCATATTTACGGACGGCAACGGAACCGAACATACCGTTTTTGACCAAACGCACAAAATTTATCACCTGCGCGACGAAGCTCAGGAATGGCTTGTGTATAATCCTTCAAAACCGGACGAAGCCGTTCTGCTCGACACGCTGCCGCCTGTCGTGAAACGTTTTTTTCAAACCTAA
>DYSM01000213.1:1742-5266 GCA_020718265.1 Draconibacterium orientale
AATTTCACCCCAACAACCACAATATCATCTATTTGCGCTTCTGCACCGCGCCATTCTTCTATCGTTTTATCCAAAATATCATGTTGGGTTTTCATATCTTTATCAGAAATTTCGGAAAGCAGGTTTCGAAAACGGGTTTTCATAAATTTTTTGCCTTTGTTGCCGCCAAACTGGTCGGGATATCCGTCCGAAAACATATAAATCATGTCGGCATCACCCATGTCAAATTCTTGCACAGAAAATGGCGTGAGATGTTCGTAAATTGCCACCGGCATTCGGTCAGCTTCAATGGTTTTTGCTTCTTTATTTTTGATGATAAACAGCGGGTTATACGCGCCCGAAAAGTAAAATTTGCGTTTCGTGAGGTCAATTACGGTCATGGAAATGTCCATGCCGTCTTTGGAATTGTCTTCGCTTTGTTCGTCTTGTTTCAGAGCTTGAATGATATTTTTACGAAGTTGATTCAGAATTTCGCCCGGGTCGGTAACGCCGCGTTCGTTTACAATTTTGTTTAAGAAGCTGATTCCCAACATACTCATAAATGCGCCGGGCACGCCGTGTCCGGTGCAATCCGCCGCAGTAATTATAATTTTGTCTTCGCGCTTACTTGCCCAAAAAAAATCGCCGCTGACTATATCTCGCGGTTTGAACAAAACGAAGTGTTCCGGCAAATTTTTCTGCATATAGTCGTGCGCCGGCATCGCAGCGGTTTGAATGCGCTTGGCGTAAATAATGCTGTCTTCTATTTCCTGTTTCTGTTTTTCGATATGATTTTTTTTGTCAGTAATTTCGTCGCGTTGGGCAATAATTTCATCGTTTTGCTGGCGAATTTCAGCGGTTCGCTTACGAACTTGGTCTTCCAAATGTTCATTTTGGCGTTTAATTGCACGCACACGAATTCGGTAAAAAGCCACGATTGCAAATAAAATGAGTGCGATACTTAAAATCTTGAACCACAGCGTTTGCCATATTGCCGGATGAATAATTACGGTCAAAGTTGCACCTTGTTCGTTCCAAACCTCATCGTTATTTGAACCGATTACGCGAAACGTGTATGTGCCGGGCGGAAGGTTTGTGTATTTTGCAAAGCGTTGGTGCTCAACATGATTGAATTCCTTGTCATAACCGACAAGTTGATACGCATAACGGTTTTTTTCGGGGAAAATAAAATCCAAAGCCACAAATTCAAACGAAATATCATTTTCAAAATATTGAAGTTCAATGACTTTATTCATGCTGTATGCGGTATCGCTTTCGTAAGGTTTGTTTTTGACTTCAATTTTCGTTATCAGCACGGAAGGTTGGTGTGGATTGTCTTTAATTTTATCGGGAAAAAATGCGTTAAACCCGTCGATTCCGCCGAAAAACATTTCGCCGGCAGACGATTTATGTGCCGCTCCTGCTAAAAATTCGTTGCTTTGCAAGCCATCGCCCATATCGAAATTCTTAATTTTTTCCGTTTTTTTGTGCATTCTCGAAATACCGTTATTTGTGCTAACCCACAGACATTCAGATTCTTCCAAAATTCCAAGTATCACATTATTCGGTAAATCGGAATTGTCGGTTGTAAAGCGTTTTATAGACGAATCTAAGGTGTTAAATTTAGTCAAACCGCCTTTTGTTCCAATCCAGATATAGCCTTCTGAATCTTCGTGCAGAGAATATACTCTGTTGTTGCTCAACGAGTTCTCATTCTCAGGTTGATATTTATAATGTAAAAAATCGCCCGTTTTCGGATAAAAAATATTTGCACCCGCGAACGTTCCTACCCAAACACCGCCGTCACGTGTCTTGAGCAGTGCCGTTACTTGGTCGCCCGAAATCGTCTTGTTTTTGTCATCCGGAATTTTAGGATTGTGTCTAAAATTTTTGAATGTTTTTTTGTCAGGATTTAAAAGCGAAAGTCCGCCACCGAACGTAGCTATCATTAACGTTGTGTCGTTCAACTTCTTAATGCTCCAGACATGATTGTCAGGCAGAGAGTTTGCATTATTTTTGTCATGTTTAAAGTTTGTAATTTTGTTCGATTTTCGATTCAAAAAAGCCAAACCGTTGGCAGTTCCTATCCAAAAATTGCCGTCTTTATCTTCATAAATCGAACGTATATGGTTGTTTGGCAAGCTGTTCGGATTTCCGGGTATGTGTTTGTAATGAATGAATTTATTCGCACCTTTGTCCCAGCGATTCAAACCGCCTTCCACCGTTCCTATCCAAATACTGCCCTCTCTATCGGTATGAAAACAGCGCACTTGTGCAGCGCTCAGGCTGTATTCGTCATACGGATTGTATCTGAAAACCAGTAAGTTATCCGCAGCTCTGTTCCACTTATTCACGCCGCCGAGCGAAGTTCCGACCCACAAAATGTCCGCTCTGTCTCGATAAACCGACAAAATACTGTTTGCAGAGATACTTGATTTGTCAGCCGCGTCGTTCACATAGCGATGCAGCTCGTTCGTGAGCGGAAAATAGCGAAATAAACCGTCGGAACGTGTACCTAACCAGATACTTGCATTGTTATCTTCTAAAATTACAGTAATTTCATAATCAAAATCTTTGATACGATTTTGAAGTTTTGTTGTCAAATTTTCAATTTCACCTTTCTTGTCTTTTCGGAAGAGTCCTTTGTCCGTTCCAATCCAAACATCGCCGCTTTGCGTTACGCAAATTGAGTTTGCACGACACTTATCAAACGTTTCATTTTTACACGAATTAGAAAATTTTTCTGTTTTGGTATCAAATACACACACGCCGTCTTTTGTTCCAATCCACAACTCTGTTCCTGCATCTTCTACGCAAAGTATTGTGTCTGAAACACCTACGGATTTTGGCGAAAAATATGAAAACGTGTTCGCAGCTTGCGAAAATTTGTTCAACCCTTTATACGTTCCGACCCATAAGGTTTCATTATTTCCGACAATTCCGGTTATAATATTGTCGCTCAATGTCTTAGAATTTGTGGAATCATGCACAAAAGATGTAAAATCATCGGTATTGATATTGTAACGACATAAACCTGTGGCTGCGGTTCCAATCCAGAGCGTAGGATTCTGTTTATCAGGCGTTTCGTAAAGAATATTCGTAATATTGTCGGTAATAACTTTTGGCGTGTTCGGTTTTGTCCAATACACTTTAAATTCGTAGCCGTCGTATTTGTTTAGTCCGTCGAGCGTCGAAAACCACATAAAGCCCTGACTGTCTTGCGCTATGCTCACAACGGAACTTTGCGACATACCTTTGTCCACCGAAAGTTTCTCAAATTTTATTCGTTGCTGTGCAATAACTTGAAAACCAATCAGTAACACTATCAGGATTGAAAATATATTTTTCTTCATAATATTCTATTTTTTGTAATCATTAAACAGCTATCAGGAACCTCTTTGCAACGCCTTAATGACAACTTAATGACAACTTTTTGACTATTTAATGACAATTTAATGACAACTTAATGACCATTTTATGACTATTGTATGACTAAATTTATTGTATCCACTCAAAAAAGTATGGTATTTTAATTTTTTTCGAGT
>DYSM01000214.1 GCA_020718265.1 Draconibacterium orientale
AATGTAGATTTACAATGTTTTATATTCTGTTGTCTTAAATCTGATGTCAGAAATCTCATATAATCTTTGCACATGAACAAGTTTTTTTGCACAATAGTTCTAAGTCTTGTCATAGGCGGCGGACTTTTACAGGCACAAACCGATTCGCTCAGTCGCGCACTCATTGAAGAAGCAAGCCGATACTGGGGAGCAAGTATGGAAAACAGCATCGCGCTTCTCAAAGCCGGCGCGAAACCCAATGCTGCTGATGCCGATGGTTTGACAGCCGCGCACCACGCCGTTTTGCATAATTACAACATGGATTTTTTGCAACTGCTTTATTATTACGGTGCAAAGTTCGAAGTGCGCGATAAAGCCGGCAAAACGCCGTTGGATTTTGTTTACATGCAAGATTCGAGTTCTGTTTATGTGCAATTTTTTAAAAAACCGGTGCTCGACCTGCTTTTTTACTGCAATTACGGCACAACCGCAGACATCAAAAAGTATATCACAGAACATCCTAAAGAAATAAATGTGCCGACCGAATGGGGCTTTACACCGCTGTATTTGGCTTGCCGACGCGAAAAAGACGGACCGGAACTCGCAAAATTTATGCTGGAAAAAGGCGCAGATGTGAATCCGGATTTTTTAAATTTGATGGATATTTCCATAGATACCGAAAATAAAGAACTCGTTCAGGCATTTCTGGCGCAACGCAAAGACACCATTCCCGCCACGCCGCTGTGCTATGCCGCCGACAAGCAGAATTTTGATTTGGTCAAAATTTTAGTTGAAGCGGGCGCCGAAATAAATCCGGTGTACGAAGATTACATACCGCTCGATTGGGCGTGCGGACTCAGTTACCAAAACTGGGAAACTCGCCGTATGAAACCGGAAATTGTTGAATATTTGATAGATAAAGGTGCCGATGTAAACGCAGGAAATCCACTTTGGTACGCTTCTCAAGCCTTAAATTCCGATACAATTCTTCAAATATTATTCAAAAAAGGAGCAAAAGCCGACAAAGCCCTTGTAACCTCTGCCGAACGCAATAATCCGAGTTTATTCAAACAAGCCATAGCCGGCGGTGCAAATATCAATGCCACCGATGAAGACGGAAAATCGGTGGCTGCAATCGTAGCCGAAGACGACCGCACGGAATTGCTCCAAATGCTTGCCGATGCCAAAGCCGATTTCAACAAGCCCGATGAAAACGGAAATACTCCGCTCCATTTCGCTGTAAAAAGTGGCTCGCTCAATGCTGTGGTTTTTCTGCAGGAACACGGAGCGCAAGTCGAACGAAAAAATAATTTCGGCACAACGCCAACCATGCTTGCCGTGTGTTCAAAACATATTAAAAACTTGGAAATCACAAAATTGCTTATCGATAAGGGCGCATCGCTGAAAGCCTCGAACTTTTTTAAAACAGAAAATAAAAACTGTCCTTACTTAGGCTCTTACACCGCTGCTGCGGCATATTACGGAAATATAAACATTCTTAAATATCTTATCGAAGAAAAAAAACAAGCTGTAGATACGCAAGGTTTCGACCCGATTTCTAACACAAATTCAGGCAAAACACCTTTCCAATGTGCTATGGAAAATAAAAAAACCGAAGCCATGACTTATCTTTTGGAAAAAGGTGCAAACCCAAACCAAACAGACGCAAACGGGAAAACTGCTCTCATTTTTTCTATGGATTATGCAGATAACACACTGTTTACCATGCTGATACAAAAAGGCGCGAATGTAAACGTAATTGACGCTTCCAAAAATTCGCCGCTGCACATTGCCGTCAAAAATCAAATTCCCCAAACCGTAGAAAAACTGCTCTCGGGCGGTGCGGCTGTAAACAGTCAGAACGCCGACGGGAACACGCCGCTCCACATTGCCGTTGCAACATATAATACTAACATCGAGATTATCAATATGTTGAAAAAAGCCGGCGCGTCTAACGACATCAAAAATAATTTGGCACAAACACCTGTGGATGTGTTGGCATATCTGAACACATGGGAGAACATAAAAAACAGAATCGGGCTTGCGATGGGAATTGAGCCTAACTATTTTGAAGGTAATGCCTTGGTTCGCAATAAATTAACTGTAAAAGATTGGATTCCGTTTATGGATAACATGTTCAGCGAATCAGACCCGGAGCATTTCGGAAAATATTACAAGTCGAATAACATACATTCGTTTGATTTTGAGAGCTATATGCTACGAAAATTTAAAAACGGAACCCAAACTATTTATGCCGATTACAATCCGTATCCGATGTTTGACAGCAATCCGCCTTTACAAACGAAAACTGAAACCCTTGAACGTCTGGGATTTAGCACGGACACTGTTTATGTTTACGATGAAGGAAGCGGCGAGCAAACCACACTTGCCGTGCAAAACGAAGGCACGCCCGACGAACTGACAAGTATTGTAACATTCGACAATTGGAATTTCAACGAAAAAGACTTTATTTTTGAAAAAACTACAGAAGCTTACGCGCCCGTGCGACGCTATTATCCTATGTCCGATGATTATTTTGAATTTCGCCACAAAAAAGTCGGACATATCGTTCCCGAACCCTTGAAAAACGAGCGCAAACGTGAGAAAGAACTCAAAAATGCAATTCTCGTAAAACAAGTAAAATATGAAACACCGATTGAAAAAACAACAATCGCTTTGGCTGACGAATCTGTGTATTTTGTTGAAAATGAGAATGCTGTGTTTTTAAACAGCTTTGTGGGCGATAAATTGCGCTCAATTATTTTTGATGCAGCAATTTCCGGTCGAAAACCTGTTTACGATTTCAACACCGGAGCAAGAGTCATGCCCTCCGAAATTGGCGAACGCATGGGCGAAAAACTTGTCCAAACGTATGATTTCGACCCGGAAACCGGCGATGAAATTCCGATTATGGTGAAACTGCTCATGGTTGAAAGCGAAGTTAAGTCGCTCATTTTCATCGAAGATTGGTATTTGGACACAACCGACATGCACATTTTCAAAGAAGTTATCGGCGTTGCGCCCGTGCGCACCTATTTCCGCGACGGATATGAATCGGATATGAGCATGCTTGTGCGTTCGATTCCGTTTGTACTTTATTTCAAACCTATTGAGAGTCAGGTATTTTCGCCAAAACCGATGCACGTGGCTTTGCCCATAAAATATCAAGAAGATTTAACAAATTTCAGTGGATTTTCGCAAGATAATTTGTGGAAAGAAACGTCTCATTCCGATTTCGATTGGGCTAAAGCGTACCGAGAAAAAGCCTTGAAAAACGAAATTACACTCTACTACGACAAGGTCAATCGTCCGCAAGCCGCATTCACAGCGGATTACTACGCGCCGGTTGAAAAAACTGCGCTGCAAGAACGCTTCAACGGTTCGGAAACAAAAACGGACATCAAAACTGTGGGCGTTTTCAGCCGCGAAATTTGGAATTTCGACCGCCAAACCTACGCTTTTAGCAAGGATGTGTATGCTTACACACTGTTTTCGAGCTTTACGCATCCGGAAGCAGATGCGCGACTTTTCCTCACAAACGGCTATGTTTTGAACACCGAAAAAGCAAATCCGGCAAAAATGACTTTACTTAAAACTGTTGAATACGAGCTAAATTACGACGATTATTACAAATACTTGGACGCGCCCGAAGCAGAGTTTGAAGTTACCAACCCATTGTTTTTCAGCAATTTTAACAATCAAAATTTAAAAGATATGATTTTGGAAGATGCACGAAGCGGAAAAATACAGGCATTCCATCCGGAAACTGCCATAGCTTTGACTGTAGAGGAATTGGAACAAAACCTTGTGATGGATTCTGTTGAAATTGAGACAGTTGATGACATTACCGGCGAATTTCTTCAATATAAACAAGCAGTTTTGGCATCGGGCAGTACTATTAGCGCACTCCGATTTACAGAAGAATGGTATATTGACACGGAAACACTTAATTTTAAGAAAGTTGTAACGGAAATCGCACCAATTATCTACAACTTTTCAACAGAAGCGGAAACGGAGAAACCCAAGAAAATCATTCCGTTCGTAATTCACACAAATTCAAGACAATAGCAAAACATAAACCTTGCCGAAGCTCGAACTTCGGCAAGGTCTTTCAAGTTTCAGTGCTTCTCAAAACTTCCGTTTAAATTGATATTCAGTAAGATATGCTGCGATAAGTCCAAAATTTGGTCGGTGTAATGAAATGCAAAATTAACTTTCAAAGAAATTTTTTCGGTATTAAAAGGTAACAAATAGGCATCGGCGCGTGCATAATTGCCCGAACGATAAAACCAGTCGCCGTACTTGATAATTTGCGGGTCGCCGTAATAGTAAAGTAAGTCTAAACCGATAAATTTCCACTTCATATCTGCCTGAGCCATAGCTCCGTAAGCAAAAATAAACGGCGCGGGACGCATACGGTTATACGAGCCTACATAGCCAAGTTTTGCCTCAATTTTTACAGGCAAATCGAAACGTTTTCCGACATTTACAACCGTTCCGGCATTGTCCCGAATGGGGTGCGAATACGTTTTATCAAGGCTCCCGCCTTTGTGATACATGTAGATGTAATTTTCTGTAAACCAATTATTTAGCTCGAATTTTCCGGATGTTCCTGCAAGAAATCGCTCGCTGACCGTAAGCGTTTGTCGCGCAACCCAATCGAACCACGCATACTGTTTTCCATATTGGGTTTTGACTTGAAAAAACGCGCCGTCAATCAGCGGATCGAAGTATCGCAGCGTGTCAATCATCAAAACTTGCGGGTATTCAACCGCATTTTGGCGCGGAAATGCTCCGATTTTAAAATCGAATGTGCTGTCGGAATATGCGTAATTCAAAAGCGGCAGAAGCGGCAACGCGTTTGGCTCCGAACCAAATTCATACATGTAACTGCCGCCAAAATTCAGCGTATGATTTTTTTCAAAACTTACTAAAAATGAGGGTGTTATGCGTGCTCCTGCAATTGTTCCCGGCATTGTGTAAACATTAAAAAACTCACGGTTATCCGTAATTCCGTTAAAGACGAGATTCCAACTAACGGTCGATTGAGCAAAATTGGTCAAACTCATCAAACTCAATAAAAGCAAAGAAATTAGTTTCATAAAGAATATTTTTCTTTTTTCTTTCAAAAATTAATGATTAGTTGCATAAAATTTGTTGTAAATCGGAAACAAAAGTAAGTGAAAGATAGGAATAAAAAAAAGGTATGAGAAATTTAAAGCTGAATTCAAGTCGCTAATGCAACTTTTTTACCGGCTGAATTACAAATAT
>DYSM01000215.1 GCA_020718265.1 Draconibacterium orientale
TATATTAGATTTTAGATATTAGAATTTTGCCGCAGTTGACAAGATATTTGTTTAAAAATGTAATAAAAAACGAATGTTTCAGGTTGTTACACTCAAAACTTCCGAAATTTTACTTTTTCACGTCGTAAAAACAACGCACCGGCGAGTAGATAAGGTCTTCTTTTTTAAGTATTTTGATGATTTTTTCAACTTCTGCTTTGTCAATTCCGGATTGTTCGGCAATTTCGCCCGGACGCAACGGTTTTCCAACTTCTGTGAGCGTTTTTAGAACTTTTTCTTTGTTTTCCATGACCAAAATTTATAATTTTTTTAGTGAATTTGTGCCAAAAATACGAATTATCATTAAAAAAGCCTAATTTGATAAATATTTTTTTGACAATTAAAAAAAATAGTCTAATTTCATAACCAATATTTAAACCTGATAATTAAATTTTAAGACCATGGGTTTTTGGAATAAACTTAAGAATGAATTTATAGATATTGTTGAATGGGAAGGCAGTTCCGACGATACAATTGTCTGGAAATTCGAGCGTTATCAAAACGAAATTAAAAACGGAGCACAACTTACCGTGCGCGAATCGCAAACCGCAGTGTTTGTAAATGAAGGACAACTTGCCGACGTTTTTCCGCCCGGCAGATACGAACTGACAACGAATAATCTTCCGATACTTACCACGCTGAAAGGTTGGAAGTATGGCTTCAACAGCCCGTTCAAAGCGGAAGTGTACTTCATTAACATGGCGAAATTCACAAGTCAGAAATGGGGCACGCCAAACGTGTTCTATCTCCGAGATGCGGATTTTGGTCGTGTAAGCATTCGCGCCTTCGGAACGTACACGATGCGTGTGATGGATCCTGCGAAATTTTTAAAAGAAGTTTCGGGAACTAATGCGGATTTTACAGCCGATGACATCAAGAATGAGTTGCGAAGTTTAATTGTAACTCGCTTTATATCAGCGATTGGCGAAAGTGGAATTCCCTTGCTTGATATGGCTCAGAATTACAAAAATATTTCGGAATTTTGCCAAAAGAAACTTGGCGAAGAATTTACGGAATACGGTTTGGAAATAACTAAGTTCCTGATTTCCAGCATAAGTTTGCCCGAAGCCCTTCAAGCAAAATTGGACGAAGGCACAGGCATGAACATGCTTGGCGACATGAACAAATACCAACAAATGAAAGCCGCCGATGCGATGCAAGCCGCAGCCAACAACAAAAGTGCCGGCGGAGGCATGGAAGGCATGATGGGCATGGCGATGATGCAACAGATGATGAATCAGCAACAGATGAATCAAAATCAGAACCAAAATCAGAACCAAAATTTCCCGCCGCCACCACCGATGATGCAATTTTACGTGTCGGTAAACGGTCAGCAACAAGGTCCGTTCAACGCCGACCAACTTCGCAATTTGATTGCTCAAGGTCAGCTTACCAGACAAACGTTTGTGTGGAAACAAGGCATGGCAAGTTGGATGGCTGCCGAACAAGTGTCCGATGTGGCAATGATGTTCGGTGCAGTTCCTCCGCCTCCGCCGCCGATGTAAACTTTTTCATAAATTAATTATATTAAAATGCAGGTAAACAATGAGTTTCCTGCATTTTTTTGTGAAATTTGTTTTGCCTAAAATGACTTTCTTAATTCAAAAGCTGCACGAAGTTGGGCGTAAAGTTTCTTGGATTCCGGAAAATTTAGCGATTGTTGTCCGTCCGAAAACGCAATTTCGGGTTGGTCGTGCATTTCAAAAATAATACCGTCGGCACCCGCCATAACGCCTGCAAGTGCCACAGAATCAACATATTTGCGTATTCCGACAGCGTGCGAAGGGTCGAGAATCACCGGCAAATGCGATTTATCTTTCAAAAAAGGTATAGCATTAATATCCAGAACATTGCGATACGATTTTTCATACGTGCGAATGCCACGTTCGCACAACGCAATTTTTTCATTTCCGCCCGAAAAAATATATTCCGCCGAAAACAAAAGTTCTTCGACCGTACCCGACAAACCGCGTTTGAGTAAAATCGGTTTATCTACTTTACCAAGCGCATCCAAAAGATTGTAATTCTGTGAGTTACGCGCGCCGACCTGAAACATATCCACATACTGATACATATCGTCAATTTGCGAAGTTTGCATAACTTCCGTAACAACTTTAATGCCTGCAGCATGACAATGTTTTGCAAATAGTTTCAACCCGTCAATGCCAACTCCGCGAAACGCATACGGCGAACTGCGCGGTTTAAAAACACCGCCTCGCATGAAGCGTATATTGTTGGATTTCAGATGTTCGACAGTTTTTACAATCAATTCTTCGCCCTCAATTGAACAAGGACCCGCCATTATGGAAAGTGCTGAGGCTGAGATTTTTACATTGTCGCCAAAGTCTATTTCGGAATATTCGGTTTTCCACTTGCGCGAAACCAACTTATAGTCATCGCTCACGCGGTGGATGTCAGCAACGCCGGGCAAACTGCCAATTCGACGAATGTCGATTTCAGCTTTTCCGATAGCTACCAAATAACTGTTTTTCTGAGTATTAACGTCAGATGCCGAATATTTATGTTTATCTAATTCCGTCCGAATTACAAAAATTTGTTCGGGACTGATATTTTTTTTGAGTTGAATTATCATGTTTGATTTAAAAATTTGAGAATGAAAGATTAATGCAAATTTATTTTGATATTTTCGACAAAATTTAAAATATTTTTAGATATATTTTCAGTATTAGATATTTCATTAATAAATGCACTACCAATGATTGCGCCGTTTGCGTAATCGCAAGCAGTTCTGAATGTTGCGTTATCCGAAATACCAAAACCGATTAAGCGCGGATGTTTTAAATTCATTGCGGAAATTCGTTCGAAATACTGTTTTTGAAACTCGGAAATGTTGCCTTTTGCGCCGGTTACCGATGCGGATGCTACCATGTAAATAAAAGCTTGCTCTATGCTGTCAATCAAACGAATACGCGGTTCTGAAGTTTGAGGAGTTATGAGGAAAACCGGCAAAATGTTGTATTTTTCGTAAAGATTTTTGTATTTCGTAAGATATTCTTCCGGCGGTAAATCGGGTAAAATTAAAGCTTGAATTCCGCTTTCCGAACATTTCTGCAGAAAACGCTCTTCTCCGTAAACCAACATTTGATTCAAGTAACCCATTAAAGCCAAAGGGACTGATATTCTGCCTTTTAGACTCAATAATTGCGCGAAAACAAGGTCAGGCGTAATTCCGTTTTGCAATGCTTTTGAGCTGCTTTTTTGAATCGTTGGTCCGTCTGCAATCGGGTCGGAATATGGCAATCCGACTTCGATTACATCAACACCGGCTTGTTCGAGTGTCGAAATTATTAAAGATGTATCTTCCAAATTTGGATAACCCGCAGTAAAATATATTGCAAGTAAATCTCTGTTTTTCAGAGTATTAATTATATTCATTCTAATTCAAATTTAGTAAAATAATGTAATAAATTTCATATTTCCTATTTCAAACTTCCTATTTCATATTTCCTATTTCAAACTTCCTATTTCATATAAGTTTCCATATCCTTATCGCCTCTGCCTGAAAGGTTTACAACGATTGTTCCGGCATTTTTTGTATCAAATTTCTTCAAAGCGGCAAGCGCATGTGCCGATTCGAGCGCGGGTATAATACCTTCTAATTGAGCGAGTTCAAATGCAGCATTGAGAGCTTCCTTATCGGTTGCGCCGAGCATTTGCACTCGACCTGTTTCGAACAAATGTGCATGAACAGGTCCGATTCCGGGATAATCCAAACCAGCAGAAATTGAGTAAGGCTCAGTAACTTGCCCATATTGATCCTGCATCAAAAGCGTTTTGCTGCCGTGCAAAATTCCGATGCTTCCGATTTGAGTTGTAGCCGCAGTTTCGCCCGAATCTACGCCGTGCCCGTCTGCTTCAACTGCAATCAGCTTAACATTCTCATTGTCAGCAAAATGATAGAAAGCACCTGCGGCATTACTTCCGCCGCCAACGCAGGCAATGACACAATCCGGGTTCGGTGTTCCTGTAAATTCTTCAAATTGAATCATAATTTCCTCACTGATAACGGCTTGCAGGCGTGCAACCATGTCCGGATACGGATGCGGTCCGACAACCGAACCAATGAGATAATACGTGTCAGTCGGATTTGAAATCCAATCACGAATTGCTTCATTTACAGCATCTTTCAGCGTTTTGTTTCCGCTTACGGCAGCGCGAACTTCCGCGCCAAGCATACGCATTCGGGCAACATTCGGAGCTTGGCGTTTCATGTCGGTTTCGCCCATGTAAACAATACATTCCAAACCGTGTTGAGCGCAAACCGTAGCAGTTGCAACACCGTGCTGTCCTGCCCCTGTTTCTGCAATTATGCGCTTCTTACCCAGATGTTTAGCAACAAGAATTTGTCCAATAGCATTGTTAATTTTGTGCGAACCGGTGTGCGCTAAATCTTCTCGTTTAAGAAAAATTTTTGTGCCGTATTTTTCCGAAAGTCGCGCTGCGAAATACAAAGGTGTCGGTCGTCCGGCGTAATTTTTCAGAGATGCTCGAAACTCTTTCTGGAATTCATCAGAATTAATGATTTTCAAGTAGTTATCTTGAAGTTCTTTTACATTCGGATATAACATTTCGGGCACATACGCACCTCCGAATTTACCGTAAAAGCCCTGATTGTCAGGTTGAAAGTATGATGTTTTCATTTCTTATATTTGAGTATTTATGATTGAAAGCGCATTAAAAAAAAGTCATTTAGTTGTCATTCAATAGTCATTAGGTTGTCATTTAGACGTTTCCTTTTGAGTCAGTATTTCCTATAGACTTGATGTAATTATTTAATTTGATACCCAAGGCTGTAAGTTTAGTTTTCAATTCAGCATATTCATGGTCTTTTATTAAATTTCTACTATAGGCTTTGAAAATCCATGTTGTTGTTTCAAATACCGAACCACGTGCATAGTAACAAAAAAGCTTATTTTCTTTGAAGTAAAACCGACCAAAACCTTCGCTTATGTTTGCTGAAATTGAGTCGGCAGAGCGAACAATCTGTTTTCCAACTGTATCTTTGTCAAAATACGACCAGCTCTGAGCATGAGAATAAATAATTTCACCAATTTCAAGAGATAATTTGTAAACCTCCAAATCTTCTAACTTCATCTTTTTTACTATTTAATGACTATTTAATGACCATCTAATGACCATCTAATGACCATTTAATGAC
>DYSM01000216.1 GCA_020718265.1 Draconibacterium orientale
TTCACCTGCCCTAATTTCGATTTCACCGGCACAAAAGGCAACGTAATTTCTTTTCCGGTTTCGATGGATTCATAAATTGCTGTAATCAATTCTATACTTTTTCTGCCTTCAAAAACATCAGTTGCGTACGTTTCATTGCTTGACATTACGCGCACAACATCGTCGTAAAACGCTTTATGCCCAAATCCATACACATTCGGCGGATTTTCGTTGTAGTTTGTCATCGCAAATATATCGTCATCTGCCGAGTTTGTAAACGCCCAATGTTTAATCTCGTTCACTGCAATTCCGCCAATTTCAACCGAACCTTTTTCGCCCAAAATCGAAATAGAGCCTTCCATATCATAAGGTCGCGCAGCTGTAGTAGCTTCAATTATACCGAGCGCACCGCTTTCAAATTTCAAAATTACAACCGCAGTGTCCTCTGCTTCAATGTCCACCAGCGCAGTTGCACTTTTGGCAAAAACACTTTTTACAGGTCCCATAAGCCAAAGTAAAAGGTCGATATGATGACTTGCTTGGTTCGCAATAACTCCGCCGTCCGTTGCCCACTTTCCGCGCCACGATGCTTGGTCGTAATAGCTTTGCTCACGTGTCCAACGCACGCGCACACTGCCCAAAACAAGTTTTCCGAATCTGCCTGAATCCAAAACTTCTCGCAGTTTTACAATCGCAGGATTGTAACGATTTTGTTTCACAATAAACAACGTAATCTTGTTTTTCGTGCAAGAGTCAATCATTGCATCTGCATCTTTCAACGATAGTGCCATTGGTTTTTCTACGATAATGTGCTTACCAAAAGCAGAAAGTTCTATTGTATTCAATGCGTGCTTTCCGCTTTCCGTCAAAACGGCGACAGCATCAATTTGTTCGTTTCGCATCATTTCAGTCATATCGTTGTATGCAGAAACGCCATAAATATCAGCCAACGTTTTAGCTTTATTTATATCGAAATCACAAACAGCAGCAAGTTCGGCATTCTGAATCTGTCCGCCGCCCAAAAGCTCGGAATGATTCTTAGAAATGCGTCCGCAACCGACAAGAGCAAAGCGAAATTTATTCATGTTATGCGCTGAAATTGAGAGAGTTTAATATTTTTAAGATGGCAGAATTATTATGAACCAACACCACAAAAGTACCACGATATTTTTGTACAACCAAAAAAAGTTTTTTAAATTCGGCATTTGCCTCGTTTGCGTTACATCCGCGATGCACGAGCGCGGTGTCCATAAAAATCAGAGGTTCCTCTGTTAAATTTAGCGTTTTGCGTTCCGAAATATCAAAAACTCTAAAAGGGTAGCACACACCGCAACGAAATCCGACATCGTTCGAGAATCCGAGCGAACTGTCTGATTTTAAACCGTTTGCTTCCCATAATTGCCAAGTTTTCGGAACTTCAAAACGCAAAAAATGCTGCCTGCCCGACGAAATTTCCGGCACAATTTGTCGTAATCGTTTCAAATCGCGTTCAAAAATTTCAGAGTTGTTAAACGAATTATACGAGCCATGCAAACCAACCCGATGACCGCGCTGTAAAATATGTCTTATTTTTGATATAACTTCTTTATTATCAATATTATAATCAGCATCGGCTTCGCCAATTTCAGCGGGAATAAAGTTAAATTGAGACACAGTTCCGTGCATTTCCGAAAAATCCATCAGCACATCAAACGTGTCATAAGGATCTTTTTTATGTTGAAATTTTATTCCGAAATATTCGTGTATAGATTTTCTAAATTCTTGAAAATCATGTCGTTTCAGCAACGAACCGCCCAAACGTTTCAAAAAACGGACGAAATTCGGATACGACAAAAAATAATCCACATCGTGCGAAAAACTTAACTTAAATGTTTGCACTTTTCGTTCTTCCGAATAACCAAGAAATTTTAACGCATTCCAAAGAAATTCTACATACTCGTTCACAATCGGACGGTGTTGTAAATCAAAGCGTTGCAGAATATTTTGCGTGTCCGGAAAACGTCCGTGCGTGTCTCGCTCCGGCGATACATTTTCTTCCCAACGCGAAAGCATAAGGAACGCAGATGCAAAAATATCGCCGCCAAATTGCACAAAGTCAGGCTGTTGCTCAAATTCGACAGTTCCCCAGAAAATCGGCAAATTATGTTCAGAAGTCAAATTTCCGCATATCGTAAAAATAGGTTGGTTAGGAATATTTTTCGGATGCAGATAATTCTCATTTTCAGTAAATTGACAAAAAAAAGCATCTGCAAGTTCTATCGAATTTCCGTTCGGCAAGTCAATGCTATATGTGTTTCTGTTTTCAAAAAAAATAGACACTTCAAGCCCAAGAAAATCACTGAATATCAAATTGATAATGTATGATTTTTCCGGTTCAAACAGCCTTGGAGCCGATATTTTCAACATGTTTGTGCGTTTTGGACAAAATTAGAAATGATTTTGAAATTGAAAATTTTATTAACTTTGTTAAAAAAAATGCCAACTTTTGGAAACAAGGCGGAAGGTCTGATTTTTTTGGACGAACACAATTTTTTAGTTCCGAATTTTAAATGTCTTTCCTTTGAAGATTTGAATTATGTTTCTGCACAACAGCTTGCAGATGAAATTGTTAGAGATTCAAAAACAGAACTTTGGGCAGTGCGCTCAAGCTCGGCAGCAGAGGACGGCGTGCAATTTTCGTATGCCGGACAATTTCTTACGGAAATAAATATTCGCTCCGAAAATCTGGCTCAAGCTATTGAAAATGTGAAACTTGCTTTTGAAAATTACTCGAAAAATTACGGACATAAATCGGAGTATAAATATGGTATTATCGTGCAGGAAATGCTGCGCCCTGACTTTTCGGGTGCCATTTTCACTCAGAATCCGAACGATGCCGAAGATAAAGCTATTTACATTAATTCACTACACGGTTTAGGCGAGCAATTGGTTTCAGGACGTGAGAATGCGTTTCAAATCCGTATTTCAGGTTCAAAAATTGAATATCTCAATGTTGATGAGGAGTTTACAGGTTCGTATTTCAATTCCGAAATTACATTTGTAAAAAATACAGGTCAAGAAATTCGTAGTGAAATTCAACCTTTTGTAAATGAATTAGTTAAAAATGCAAAACGAATCTCAAAATTGCGCAATTTTCCGGCAGATATTGAGTTTGCAATCGCCGGCGGAAAAATTTACTGGTTGCAAGTTCGACCTATTACAACACTCTCAAAATCAGAATTATACATTTGGGACAACAGCAACATTGGCGAAAATTATCCCGGTATGTCTTTACCGCTTACCGCTTCATTTGTAACTTACACTTACAGAATAGCTTACAAAGCAATGAGTCGTTTTTTGGGTTTTACAAATTCTGATTTTTCAAAAAATGAAACCCTGTTTTCTCAAATGTCCGGAACAATCTACGGAGCAATGTATTACAATGTAACTGCTTGGCAAAAATTGCTTTACCAACTTCCGTTCGGCTCAAAAACTACGAAAATGCTTACGAATGCATGGAATATCGACCATCCGGATTTTGAAAAACCTCCTAAGCCGAATGTGTTCAAATATATTAGATTTATTTCAAATATCGTTAAAGCGTTGCTTCGGTTTCCGACCATGAAACTGCGTTTTGTGCGTTCGCATGAAGAACTTATGAAACAATACGAAAGTTTTGATTTTAAGATACTTGAAACCAAACAATTAATACTAAAATTATCTGAAATAGAACAACGAGCACTTCGCGATTGGATTACGCCGATGCTGAACGGTTTGTTTACGATGATTACGTTTTCGGTATTAAAAAAAGTTGTTTCAAAGTCAAGATTAGCAACAGATTATCCGAATTTTGCTAACGATGTGCTGTTCGCACAAGGCGACATTATTTCTGTTAAAATTGTCAGAAATTTTCGAGAAATTTTGAACGATATTGCACAAAACAAGGAATTGCTAACTCTTTTTAACTCAAATGAAAACTTGCAAGCAATTGAAAATGAGTTACCTAAATTTCAAGAAATTCATAAAATAATTAAAAATTACATAACGCTTTACGGCGAACGTTGCGACGGCGGCGAGTTGAAAATGGAAACCGTTGATTACAAGGAAAATCCGTTACTTTTTATCGACTTGTTAAAGAAAAATTTAAACAATTTGCTGCGAAATGAATCTAAACCGGCAGACTTTGATTCTGTTTCAATTTTAAAACAAAAATATCGACGTAACATATTGAAACGCTTATTGTTACAAAAATTAGTCCGTCTTGCTGTAAAACGCATGGGCGACCGTGAAAATTTTCGATTTTCTCGAACTCAAACGTTTGCGCTCGTCAGACGCTTGATTCGAGCTATAGATTCAGATTTGTTTGAACAAAAAGTTATTGATAATGTGAATGATACGTTATTTCTTACGTTTGAGGAACTAAAAAATTCAGAAATTCAAAATTCATATAAAGCATTGATTTCCAAAAGAAAAGCCGATTATGAAAATTTTAAATACGTCGAACGCACAAATCGTTACGTTCAACGAAATTCGGAATTTCAAGCATTTGAAAATCAAATAATTACCAATTCCGGCGAAATTCCTGTCGGTGTTGGGTGCAGCAGCGGAGTTGTAAGTGCAAAAGTTTGCATTATTGATGTTCAAAACCCTGATTTTGAAGCAATTGACAACAAAATTTTAGTCGCAAAATATTTTGAGCCGGGTTGGATAAATATATTTTCACGCGCTGCCGGAATAATTTCAGAACGCGGTAACTTGCTGAGTCATACGGCTATATTGTGTCGTGAAATGGGAATTTCGTCCATTGTGGGCATTAAAAAAATCACGGAGTTTTTGCAAAACGACGATGAAATTCAAATGAACGGCGCAACCGGAATCGTGTCAATTCTGAAAAAGAAAAACGCTTCATCAGATTGATAAAGCGTTTATATTCTGCAATTTAGAACTAAAATTTTGCAACTTTGTAATCTTTGCCATTCAAAATAAGAATGCCCTCATCCGGAAACATTTCGACTTTTACATCGCCGCTTACTGCGGGTGTTCCGGAACCGGGTGCCATGGTAATCGCTACGTTCATTACGTTGCCGTTATATTTCCAAGTAGCTTCCCACATGGTTTCTTCGCCGCCGGGTCCGCCGCCTGCCATAGTTCCGTCTTTGCGGAAAAACAGATACTGACCGTCAGCATTTTCGTAGGTCTTCACGTCTTCCGCACCTTGATAAATATAATCAAGGAAAGCTTCTTTGGTTTTCAGC
>DYSM01000217.1 GCA_020718265.1 Draconibacterium orientale
TCAATTTTACCTTCAATTTTACCTTCAATTTTACCTTCCTCAACGCCCTCGCTCCGAACAATTTCGATCATTGCTTTTTTAGCAGAGCTTATGTGCATTTCAGAAATAGTTGCAGCATCAAGATTATTGAGTTCGGCTATTTTCGCGGCTTTGGCAATTCCTTTATTATTTGTATTCAAAACTATGTTGATATTTTTTTCAAGAGACATTTGAAATAGATTTAACCAATCCAGATAGTTATGCGGAGTATTTTCGTTGTGATATTTTGGATTTGGGTTTAAAAAAACTAATTTGTGTTTCCATAACATAATGATTTTGTTTTCTAAATCTCGTGGATTAAAATCAATGGACATAACATTAGCATGGACAGGTTCGCCGGTTATTTGATCAATTTTATATGGGCGTGTAATTACAACAACGCCCAAAACTGTTTGTGGAATTTCATACTTTTCGCCCCGTTTTTGCTGTTCTATTAATAAACTAATAAAATAATTCAGAAATCTGTTGAAATTATAATCGTAATCTATCTTTTGTATTTCAATTACAAATCTATGGTCGTCGGTTTCTGCATAAATATCCAATTTAATATCTATATTGGCAATTGGCGGCACGAATCGCTTTTCCGTTTCTATTTTACTTACCAAGATATCTATATCAAAAAGGTCTTTTACAAAATGTTGAAATACTTCGGTATCGGTAAATACTTTTTTGAAAATTGTTTCATTATCTAACGGCGCAAGCATAATATTTACATTTTATATTTATGCAAAGTTATTCAATTTTTTCGACAATTTTGCAATCCGACTAAATTTTCTCAAAAGCGTAATTGTCCGGTTTGTTTAAGAATAAACTTTACTTTAACAAACAAAGGTCAAAGATGACGCGAATCATTTTTGACCTATATTCTTTATATTCAGTAATTTATTTCTTTTTAATTTTGATGTATTGCCCGGTTTGCAGGCGCGTTAAGTCGGCATTTGTGAAACCGTTTATACGTTTGATGTCGGCATCGGAAACTCCGGGGTAGCGTTGCGCAATAGTCCAAAGATTATCGCCCGACTGAATTTTATGCCACACATAAGAATTATCGACAGGTTTGTTGGAGGACACTTTTGAGCCGGGTGCGCTTCCTGTAGTTTTCTTTCCGCCTGTCGATGCTGTAACTAATTCAGTAGCAGCTTGTTTTTGTTCAAAATTTAAAGCATCCAACTTCGCATAATGGTCGTATTTCTTTATCGGCACCCAAATTTCAAGCGATTGTCCTAAGCTCAATTTGTTGCTTACGGCATTGTTCCAATATTTTACATCGGACACTTTTACATGAAACCAACTTGCGATGTAGCCATAAGTGTCGCCTTGTTTTACTGTATAAGTTACTTTCTTTTTGCCGGTTGTTGAAGGCGCGGTGTATTCGGAAGTCGTTGTACCATAAGAATATGTGTCGTATTTTGAGCGTTTAAATTCGGGCGGCGTAACAACCATTTCTTTTTTACCGAGTAATGTTGAATCTTGATAATTATAGATATTTTGTTGCATTGCTACGAAACGCGCGGTTTGTTTCACGGGCAAACGCAACGGATAAGGTCTTGAATTTCCGGGAATAATGTATTTTCGATATTGCGGATTCAATTCCACAAGTTCTTCAAACGGAATACCCATAACTTCTGCAACCTGCATCAAATGCACTTTTTCTTTGACCATTACGGTGTCGGTAAAAATATTCATGTCGGGTTTTACAGGTACGAGTCCGTGTTCTTCGTAAAAAGTCATCGTATAAAGTGCGCCGATGTATGCGGGAACGTAATCGCGGGTTTCACGCGGCAAATACGGATAAATTTCCCAATAATCTGTTTTACCTCCCGAGCGACTGATGGCTTTATTGACATTGCCGGGTCCGCAATTGTAAGCTGCAATAACCAAAGCCCAATCGCCGTAAACGCCGTACATATCTTTTAAAAATTGGCAAGCGGCATGTGTGGCTTTTATCGGGTCGCGGCGTTCGTCCACCATGGAACTGATTTCTAAGTCGTACATTTTACCGGTTGAGTAAATAAATTGCCACAAACCGACTGCGCCTGCACGTGATGTTGCACGCGGATTCAATGCAGATTCGATAACTGACAAATATTTAAGCTCGAGCGGTAAACCGTAAGAATCCAAAATTTCTTCCATAATCGGGAAGTAATAATCGCTCAATCCGATGAGGTAAGGCGTTCTGCGATTGCGTTTTGTATAAAGTTCTATCCACGTTTTTACGTTAGCATTGTAGGTCATCGGGAAAATTGTCGGAAGCGATTCGAGGCGTTTGATATACACCAAATCCATTGCAGAATCGCTCATTGCGGGTGCGGCTGAACGAAAGGTTGGTTCGTATTTTTTGTCCGTGCCCACAGCAACGTTACGTTTAAAATACCAACTGTGAACTAAACTGTCCAAGAACTCTGATTGTTGTTCCATTGCAGTGTAGGACGTACTCGCATCGGGTGCATACTGCGCCTGCGCGGTCAGCGAACTTAGCGCGACCAGTGCGACAATTAAACTCGATTTTAGTCTCATAACCAATTCTTTAAATATTTTTTTTATTTGATGTAAAATCCTACGGTTGCACCGTAAAAGTTTCTGTTTTCATACCGAAATACATCGGGTTTGTAATACAATGTTAAATCATCACTAATATCAAAATCAGAAAAATGCGCATCCACAGACGCATCCACAATATTTAGCAAATATCCGCCGATGATTGCCAAAGCCCACAAGTCTCGGCTGCGCCGAAATTGGTCTTTGTAATACACAACATTATCTGTGGCACGGATACCCGCAAACTCATTTATTGTAGCTTTAACAGTGTCTGTTTCAGCAATATACGAGTTTAAAAATCGTTTATACTGTTTATTGTTATAACTCATTTGATAGATACTTCCGCCCAAGACTCCGTAAACTATCGGCACTTTCCAATACTTTTCGTTATACACCTGCCCCGCTCCCGGCAAAGCAACTGAAAGCCACGATGCTGTTTTCGGATTTTTCTTATTTTGAGCAGATTTTGCAAATTCTACGGAATCGTTTGCGATATTCGAAGAATCTGCACCCTGCGAATATACAAACATAACACTAAAAATTAAAACAGCAAAAATAAGACCCTTTTTTAGCACTATTTTAAGATTTTTTCAAAGATATAAGTAAATTTTTTATTTGTTCAAACTCGGCATCGGATTTGAATGCAATGTTAATACTCCCGCGCCCCGCATTACTGCGCTTAATTTCGATGTTAGACGGGAACATTTGTATAAGTTCATTTTTAAGTTGTGAAACATGTTCGGGCAACTCGTAACGTTGCACGGATTGGTGTTTTTCGATTCCTGCTTTTACCGGATAATTAATTTCACGAATCACGCGTTCCGCATCGCGCACAGACAAATCTTCTGCAATAATTTTGTAAAAAATTTCTTTCAGAAGTTCAGAATCCTCAAGAGCAACAAGTGCACGCGCGTGTCCCATGCCGATTTGTTTATCGCGTATCCCGGCTTGAACTTCGGCAGGTAACTTCAACAGCCGCAAGTAGTTACTTACAGTTGTGCGCTTTTTTCCCACACGCTCACTCATCAAATCGGCAGTTAAATTGCATTCGTCAATCAAACGTTGATATGACATTGCAATTTCGATAGCGTTAAGTTCCTCTCGCTGAATATTTTCCACCAAAGCCATCTCGAGCATGGCTTGGTCATCGGCATCGCGCACATAAGCAATGATGGATTTAAGCCCGGCAAGTTTCGAAGCTCTGAAACGCCGTTCGCCGGAAATGATTTGGTATTTATTTTCGGATACTTTTTTAACTGTAATTGGCTGAATGATACCAAGTTGTATGATAGAATCCGCTAATTCTCGCAAAGCATCTTCATCAAAATCAACACGCGGTTGATACGGATTTACATCAATGTATTCGAGCGAAATTTCTGTCATCGAGCCGGTTGAGACGACTTCTTCAACCGGTTTTGTTACATATTTTGAATTGTCAATCAGTGCGCCTAAGCCTTTACCGAGTGCAGGTTTTTTTTGCATGTTTTCTAAAATTTAAACGTTTGAACTTGAATCTTGAGCTTTGTTACGGGCTAACAATTCGCGTGCAAAGTTCAAATAATTAAGCGAACCTTTGGATTTTGCATCGTATAAAATCACGGGCGTACCGTAACTTGGAGCTTCGCTAAGTTTTGTATTTCGTTGTATGATTGTATCGAACACCATTGTTTCAAAATGCTGACGAACTTCTGCAACTACATGATTAGCAAGTCGTAAGCGCGGGTCGTACATTGTAAGCAGGAAACCTTCAATTTGCAAATCGGTGTTCATATTTTGTTGCACCATCTGTATGGTATTCAACAACTTACCCAATCCTTCGAGCGCGAAATATTCGCATTGAACAGGAATAATAACAGAGTCCGCAGCTGTGAGCGCATTCAAAGTCAGCATTCCCAACGAAGGCGAACAATCTATCAGGACATAATCATAATTGTCTCGCACCTTTTGCAATACGCGTCGAAGAACAGTTTCCCGATTTTCCATGTCTAACATCTCAATTTCTGCTCCGACCAAGTCAATGCTCGACGGAATAAGATGCAAACCTTCGATTTCAGTTTTAATAATCGTATCAATAGGCTCAGTTTCGCCAATCAAATTTTCATAAATACCTTTCTCAATACTTTTAGGGTCAAATCCGTTTCCGGATGTCGCATTTGCCTGAGGATCAACATCCACCAGCAACACTCTTTTTTCCAACACGGCTAAACTTGCCGCTAAGTTTATTGCCGTTGTGGTTTTTCCTACGCCGCCTTTTTGGTTAGCAAGTGCAATTACTTTTGACATATTATTTTGTTTATGTTATGCTGTGCAAAAATACAATTTTTATGAAACATTAGCTCATTTTTTATTAAAGTTTAAGAAATCAATCGCATTTTAAAGCACGATATGTATCATAATTGTTTAAAATAGTGAGAGTTATGTTTAAAATGTTTTTTTTTGAAAGTTTCGATTTATTTTTCCGACTTTTGTTGTTAGAAATAAAATAAGTAATCTTTGTAAGAAAACTCATAAAACGTTGTAATACAAAACGATATAGTAAAATTTAGACATGGATGAGTCCAGTATAAAAAGTCATAAAGTTGAAAGTTTGTAAAGTTAAATTACTGAT
>DYSM01000218.1 GCA_020718265.1 Draconibacterium orientale
TTATATAATTTAAAACTATTCGAGTGTATTTTTGATAATTGCCACAGCTTCAAGTATTTGCGCTTCGTTGATAACCAACGGCGGCGCAAAACGAATGATGTGTCCGTGCGTGGGTTTGGCGAGTAAGCCGTTATCGCGCAAAGCAAGACATACATCCCAAGCAGTTTTTCCGTCTTTGGGCTTGATAACCACTGCATTGAGCAAGCCTTTTCCGCGCACAAGTTCCACCATTTCCGAACTGATTTTCGACAATTCTTCTCTGAAAATTTTACCGAGACGTTCGGCATTTTCTGCCAATTTTTCATCTTTTATCACTTCCAAAGCCGCAATAGCAACTTTCCCTGCAAGCGGATTTCCGCCGAAGGTAGAACCGTGTTCGCCCGGTTTTATGACAAGCATAATATCATCGTCGGCAAGTACGGCAGACACGGGCATTGCGCCGCCTGAAAGTGCTTTTCCCAAAATGAGAATGTCGGGGCGAACGCCTTCGTGGTCGCAAGCGAGCAAACGCCCGGTGCGTGCAATTCCGGTTTGAACTTCGTCGGCTATAAACAAGACATTGTGCGCTTTACACAAATCGTAGGCTTTGCGCAAATAACCGCTGTCCGGAACGAAAACGCCGGCTTCGCCTTGAATCGGTTCAACTAAAAACGCTGCTACATTTGTATCTGCAAGTTCGCGCTCGAGCGCATCGACATCGTTATACGGAATCGTAACAAATCCGGGAGTAAACGGTCCGAATCCGCTGTATGAATCCGGGTCGGTGGACATGGACACTATAGTAATGGTGCGTCCGTGAAAATTATCGGCGCAAACAATGATTTTCGCTTGATTTTCTGCAATGCCTTTTTTCTTGTAAGCCCATTTGCGTGCAAGTTTCAGTGCGGTTTCATCGGCTTCGGCACCGCTGTTCATTGGTAAAACTTTGTCGTATCCAAAATATTTGCACACATATTCTTCGTATTCGCCCAACACATTGTTGTAAAACGCGCGTGAAGTCAGCGTAAGTTTTTGTGCTTGTTCTATCATTGCACCTATAATTTTCGGATGACAATGTCCTTGATTTACAGCCGAATAAGCCGACAAGAAATCGAAATAGCGTTTGCCTTCCACGTCCCAAACGAAAACGCCCTCGCCGCGTTCCAAAACGACCGGCAGCGGATGATAATTGTGTGCTCCGAAATTATCTTCGCGAGCGATGTAATCTTGTGATGTCATAAAATTTGAATAATGATTTTGCGCAAAAGTAAAGTGTTTTAGTTCGACAATCAAACGTTTGCGATATGTTAAGAAACAAAAAAACCGACCAAAAACTTCGGTCGGTTTACAACTATTTCTGTTATGAACGAATTTAAAATAGACTATCGTTTAGAAAGAAATTCTGCAATTCCTTTTTGAGATGCCTCTAGTCCGGTTTCGCCTTCTTTCCAATCTGCGGGGCATACTTCGCCGTTGTTCTCGAAAAATTGCAACGCATCCACCATGCGCAAAGTTTCTTTAATGCTGCGACCGAGCGGCATATTGTTCACAACTTGGTGTTGCACAACGCCTTTTTTGTCAATCAGGAATAAACCGCGGTAAGCCATCGGCGTTCCGACAAATACTTGATTTCCGGCTTCGTCGTAATCGTAATCGCCTGCCAAAACATCGTAATTCATTGATATTGTTTTAGCTTGGTCGGCTACGAGCGGATATTTTACGCCTTTTATGCCGCCGTCTTTTTGCTCGGTTGTAAGCCATTTCCAATGCGAAAATTGTGAATCGGTCGATACACCGATTACGGCAACATCGCGTTTTTCAAATTTTTCAATGTGGTCTTGGAACGCTAAAATTTCAGTCGGGCAAACGAATGTAAAATCTGCGGGATAGAAAAACAACACGACATATTTTTTGCCGATGTAGTCTTCCAAATTAAAATTATCTTTCATGTCGCCGCCGTTTACAACTGCGGGAGCCGTGAATAAAGGTGCTTTTTTACCTGTTAAAACTGCCATATTTGTATTTTTTTGTGTTGAATAAACGATTAAAATGTCCGCAAATATAAGGGCAATTCTTTATTTAGACAAATTTTAAAAAAGAAAAATTTTAAAAAGTATATCCCATATTCAGCATAAAATATCATCGTCCGCCGAATAAACTGCTGCCGATACGAACCAGCGTACTGCCGTGCTGAACTGCAATTCTGTAATCGCCCGACATGCCCATGCTCAGTTCGCAAAACATGTCATTTAGGGCAAAGTATTTTTCTTTTGCATCTTTGAAAATTGATGCAAGTTCCGCAAATTCAGCGTGAATTTGAGTTTCAACGTCCGTGTATGTTGCCATGCCCATTAGCCCGGTAATTCGCGTATTTTTCAGATTTTTGAAAATTTCCGATTCTAAGAGTTGAGCTAATTCGTTGGTATCCAAGCCAAATTTTGTATCTTCTTTGGCGATGTGTATCTGGAGCAAACAATCCACAGTTCGATTACATTTTTGAGCTTCTTCTTCAATTTTTTCCAACAAACGCAAACTGTCCACACCATGAATTAAGCGGACGAACGGAATGATAAATTTAACTTTATTGCGTTGTAAATGACCAATATAATGCCATTCGATATCTTTGGGCAGGTGTTCGTATTTGTCTATAAGTTCCTGAACTTTATTTTCGGCAAAAATGCGTTGTCCGGCGGTGTATGCCTCTAAAATTTGATTTTCGGGTTTTGTTTTACTTACGGCAACTAATTGCACGTGCGAGGGCAGTTCGGTTCGGAAAGTTTGTATGCGATGAGCTATATTCATGGTTCAATTTCTTATGATGCAAAAATACGATTTAGTTCAAAAAAAACTCAATTTTTATCAAATTTCGGGTTAAATTTAATAAATTTTGAAAAAAAACGAATAAAAATGTACACCGGTAGCTTTTTTTTTGTAACTTCGCACTTGTGTCGGAATGTTGCCACCCTTACGGAGCATTTCGATTTTTTTGTTGAATAAAATCTGTTGCTGTATGACACCTCAAGAGAAAGACCAATATGTAAAACGCATGTTTAACGAGTTGATTGAATGTAAAGAATCGTTCAAGAAGCCCGAGAACTTGCGTTTGATAGAAAAAGCATTCAAATTTGCAGAACATGCCCACTCCGGACAGGTTCGTAAAGGCGGCGATAAGTTACCATATATTGTTCATCCGCTTTCAGTTGCAAAAATTATTGCCAAAGAAATGGGCTTCGGTGTAACCATGGTGCAAGCCGCATTATTGCACGATACAGTTGAAGATTGCGAAGACGTTACCGTTGATACTTTGACCCAACATTTCGGACCTGTTGTCAGTTTCTTAGTCGAAAATGTTACAAAAATAACATACAAAACGGACAATCAATTGCCCGAACAAGTCGAAACGTTTAAACAACTGCTCACGGCTATGCTGCACGACAGGCGCGTGGCATATCTCAAAATTGCCGACCGTGTGGACAACCTGCGCACCATGTGGGACATGCAGGAAAATATGAAAATTATTAAAAGTGCCGAATCGCTCGATTTGTATGCGCCACTGTCGCATCTGCTGGGTTTGTTCGACATTAAATGTGAAATTGAAAATCTTAGCTTTGAATATCGCGAGCCCGATGAGTTTAATAAAATTAAGGAACAGGTCGATTTTTATTTAAAAAATAAGTCTGAAAAAATTGAATCCGACAAATTTCAACTGCTAAAAGCATCCGGTTTTTCAAACGGAAGAATACATGTAGAAACGGTTCAAAAATCATACTACAAAATATGGCGCATGGTTTCAAAACGAAATCTGAAACTCGAACACATTCACAATTTATTCTCATACCGCATTGTTATAGACGAAGAATTTGGCGTAAATCCCAAAAAACAATGTTTTAACACTTACGTTGATATTACGGATAAATTGCATTTGGGACCAAAATCCATGAAAGATTGGATAACACAGCCAAAATCTAACGGATTCAGTTCCATTGTGTTAGATGTATATTTGAACGGCGAGTGGGGCGAAATTCAAATTATGACAGACAAAATGCACCAAATTGCCAAAAGCGGTTTTGCAGACAACTATAACAACGACCACCAACGCAATACCGATGTGTGGGTGCGAGAAACCATCGAAGAACTTCTTAATTCACAATTGTCGGATAGTGAAATTATGGATTTACTCCGCCCGAACGAACGCGAAATCAATATCTTCACCCCAAAAGGACAAATTGTGCGTATGCCCAAAGGTGCGACCGTGCTGGATTTTGCGTTCAAAATTCATACCGAACTCGGCATACATTTCAAAGCTGCCGAAATTAACGGACGACTCGTGCCTGCCGATTTTAGACTTCGTGAAGCCGACAGCGTCTTAATCATTAAAGATGACAACGTTACGCCGCAGCCGGATTGGACGAAATCGCTGTTTATGAAAAAAAACATAAACAAACTTCAACGACATTTAGCGATGCGTCGTGCCGAATTAATCAAAACCGGACACGAAATGTTCGATAATTTGCACTCCGGAATGCCCGAAAAAGACTTAAAACCTGTGTTGGAACAACTTGATTGCGAAACAGATGACGAACTTTTTTACAAACTGGGTTTCGGAATATTATCAGCCGAAGCGGTCTCAAAAGCACTCAGAAATCGGCGCGGTTTTTGGGTCGGCTTGCTCGGCGGCGGCACAAAAGCACACGAGCCGCTCATAAAATTTGACGAAAATAAAATCGAATTCAATCCCAGAGCCGTTTTTCGAATCACAGGACCGTCCGATAAAATTGTTTTTTCCCAATGCTGCCGTCCCGTTCAGGGCGATACGGCAATGGTATATATGGTTTCGGAAAACGAATTTCACGTTCACAAACGCAATTGCGAACAAGCCATGAAACTGAACACCATGTACAAACCGCGTACTGCGCCTGTGGTTTGGGAAGAAGTTTTTACCGGCGAATTTGGCACAATTCTCGAAATAGAAGGGCACGACAGACGAAATCTTGTCCTCGATATCGTTAAAGTTATATCCAGTGAAATGAACCTGAATATGATACACTTAGACATCTCGGCATCGCAACAGTTATTTACCGGAAAAATTCACTTAAATGTGCGGAATCGCAAAAACTTAGAAAATTTAATTTCTCGAATGAAAAAAATACGCGATATTCGCAGCGTGATGCGACACTAA
>DYSM01000219.1 GCA_020718265.1 Draconibacterium orientale
GCGATATTTCGGAAGGAGAACTCGAAATTGGTCAAATTTCGGCTTTGATTCAAGATATCAAACCCGTTCGTGAAATTATTGAAGAAGTGATAAAAGAATATCACATGGCTTTAAAAAATTTGACAAGCGAAAATTTTCAATTTTAAACTATTTTCTATTCAAACGCATCTGCATTCCGATAGAAGCCATAAACCAACGATGTTCGTAAGAATTTTCAGCCATTTGATTCACCGGAATCGAAAATCCGACTTGTGTTGAAAACTTCAAATTCGGTACGCCGACACGAAAAGTAAAAGCCGGTTCCCAAAAATAATCAAAATTATTGATGACCGAATCGTATAAATACTTGTCATCGACATTCATCTGAACCAACGCAAAACGGTTGGTAAAACCCAAATCAATTGTACGATTGGACAGACCAATTGTGGGTTGGATAAAAAATCGGTTGTAATTCGATTTCATTCGCCCTACAAAAAGACCGTTTTCCCAATACGAATCGACGGTTCCCCTGCCGAAACCACCGAAAAATTCGAAAAATTTTTTATCGTCCAATTGTTGATAATAGCCCAGACCTCCCTCGAAAAACGAATGCCGATTGTATGATGTTGAATCATTATCGCTGTTGGGCAGTGCAAAACTCCCATTTGCTATCACGGCAATATGGTCGGTTACGGCAAGGGCAATTTGAGGGTCGAATCCGCTTTGACCGACCGAAATTTCACCCGTCATTTCGCCTGCATTTTTAAACATCGGCGAATTGACCCGATTGGGTATGTAAGCAGGCGAGCAGGCTTGAAATGCAATGATAATTCCAAACATTAAAGGAAAAAGTAAATTATTAATTTTCATAAATTCGATTTTTTAGATTTAGTCAAAACAATTTATATTTTATAGAACGATAAATTTGTAATTAAATTGATTCGGAATAACACAAAATATAAAATAGTTTAAATTTTTGTATTTTACAAAGGTTCGTTCGTTTTATCCAAGAAAATGATGAAAATAACTATGCCAAATACCATTTCATCAAAATAAATCTTTGAAATTCGTAAAATATTCCATATATTCGATGCATTATATATTAAAATAATCTCAAAAGAATCAACAACAAAAAAATATGAAAAAACTGACTTCAATTTTAGTTCTAATTTTTGTGATAAATTCCGTTTTTTCACAAACTTCCAAATGCGTTTCGGGCGATTGCGACAATGGCTACGGAAAATACATTTGGACTTCGGGCGACCAATATACGGGCTATTGGAAAAATAAACAACAAACCGGGCAGGGCACTTTTATTTTTGCAACGGGCAGTAAATATGTGGGCGAATTTTTAGACGGAAAACGTAACGGAACAGGTACATATACGTGGGCTGACGGTCAGAAATATTCCGGCGAATGGAAAGATGATAAGCAAAACGGCGAAGGAATACACTATTACACAAACGGAACCACACAAACCGGAATTTGGAAAAACGGCATTTACGATGGAACTCTTGACGAAGCAACAGGTTGTATATCCGGAGATTGTGATAACGGATACGGAACCTATGTCTGGGAAAGCGGAGAAAAATATGTAGGGAATTGGAAAAATTTGAAACGAAACGGACAGGGAACAAATTATTTTGATACCGGCGATAAATACATCGGCGAATGGAAAGAAGATTTAAGACAAGGTTACGGAACCAATTATTACAATGACAACACAACCAAAGAAGGTATTTGGGAAAACGACCGCTACATTGGCACCGGCTCCAATAATTACGGGTGCATTTCCGGCGATTGTGAGAACGGATACGGAATATACACTTGGGACTCCGGCGAACGCTACGAAGGCAACTGGCAAAACGGATACCGTAATGGATTGGGAACCAATACATTCCCATCCGGTTCCAAATATGAAGGCAATTGGAAAGACGATAAAAAAGACGGATATGGATTTTATACATACAAACCCGAATCTCAATACGAAAGCTATCGCGGCGACTATGTTCAGGAAGAGATGACAGGAACCGGCACTTTCATCTACCGAAACGGCGATAAATACATCGGCGATTTTAACAACAACTACTTCGAAGGAAACGGTACCATGTATTATGCCGACGGGCGTGTGGAATCCGGAAAATGGACGCAGGACAAATTCATGGGTGGTTCCGCAGTTTCTTCGGGCTGTGTTGCAGGCGATTGCGATAACGGATTTGGTACCTATATCGGACAAAACGGCAATAAATACACCGGAAATTTCAAAAACGGAAAATACCACGGTGCCGGAACCTATATTTTTGCAGAAGGCGATTCATATAACGGCGATTTTGTAAACGGAACATACCAAGGACAAGGAACTTATACTTTTGCAAACGGCGACAAGTATGTCGGAGAATTTTCAAACAGCACATACAACGGAATCGGGACAATCTACTATGCCAACGGAACAACGAAATCAGGAAAATTCGTGAACGGCGAATATCAAGACGTAGTTGTCAATAAACTTCCACCCAAAATTACATGGCTTTCGCCCGAATACACAACAACCGATGCCTCTGCCGACAATGTTGATGTAAAAGTTTGCGTACAATCTACCGTCGAATTAGATAACGTACAAATATTTGTAAACAACGAACTGAAAATCAACAATGCCACACGTGGGTATGCAGTTGTAAATTCAAATTGCGATTTCACCATCGAAAAAAATGTTCCTTTGGTTGAAGGAAAGAATGAAATCATCGTAAAAATCACCAATTCGGCCGGAACTACGACTTCGGATAAAAGGATAGTAACTCGAAAAAGTGCAGTTGTTCAAACCGACCAAAAAAGATTCGCACTCGTTATCGGAAACGGCTCCTACCCTACTTCACCGCTAAAAAATCCGCCGAACGATGCCAAAGCCATTGCAACTGAACTCCGGAATCTTGGATTTGAAGTAATGGAATACACCGACCTGAGCCAAGCTGATATGGTTAAAAATATTCGTGCATTTGGCAATAAACTCTCGGTACAAAAGGGAACCGGACTTTTTTTCTACGCCGGACACGGCATTCAGCTCAACGGCGAAAACTATCTTGTTCCGGTGAACGCTGTTATTGAAAAAGAACAAGACGTGGAATTGGAAACCGTGAATCTGAAACGCATTTTGGGCGAAATGGATTATGCCCAAAACGACCTGAATATCATTATATTAGATGCTTGCCGTAACAATCCTTTCGCACGCAGTTTCCGTTCAGGCGGTGGCAATGGTTTGGCAACAGCCATGGCTCCCAAAGGCACTTTCATAGCCTATGCCACAGCTCCGGGGTCGGTTGCTTCCGACGGAACAGGTAACAACGGTCTCTATACACAAGAATTAATCAAGTGCATGAAAAAACCCGGTTTGAAAATTGAAGAAATGTTTAAACAAGTACGAAACAGCGTTTACGAAATATCAAATAAACAACAAGTACCTTGGGATAACTCTTCAATTTTCGGTGATTTCTATTTTAAAAACTAAAATTAGTAGTTAGTAATTAGTAGTTAGTAGTTAGAAAGATAAGCAACTTAAAATCAACTTTCTTTATTAAATATCTTGAAGGTTTTAGAAACCTTCAAGGTTTTCAAAAATATCATTATGAAAAAAAATATTTTATTATTGAGTTTGATATTTGCCGGCATTGTTTCGTTTTCACAAAAAAACGGAGCCGGTCTAAATTTCGATGATGCCAAATACGCCAAAACTCTCATGAAAGCTCCTCTGACAAGGAGTTTATACACCAACATACCATCGAATTATTCTCTCAAACAATACACACCCAATCCTCAAAGTCAGGGACAATACGGAACTTGCGTAGGCTGGTCCACGGCTTATGCAGCACTTACAACAACAGAAGCACGTTTAAATAATTGGACTGACAAAATAGTAATAACAGAAAACGCTTATTCTCCCGGATTCATCTACAAACAAATCAAATCCGATGCCGATGCCAATTGCACGTGGGGAGCATCAATTGAAGACGCATTGGAAATTATGAAAACAAAAGGCTGCTCGAAATTCTCGGACATGCCGGAAGTCAATTGTCCGGACGTGATACCGCTCGATGTTTTCAATAAAGCTTCCGACCACAAAATTAAAGACTATGCAAAGGTTTTTGATACCTACGATGACCGAGATTTCAAAGTTTCGGCAACCAAAAAAAGTTTGTCTCAAAACAATCCCGTTCTTATCGGAATGAAAGTTCCCGACTCTTTCTACGCTTGTACCGAACAATGGTTGCCCACCGAAGATTCAGAACAAGATTATTCCGGACATGCCATGTGCGTAATAGGTTATGATGACGATAAATTCGGCGGTGCATTCGAGATTATGAACAGCTGGGGCAACACCTGGGGAAACGGCGGCTATTTCTGGATTTCGTACGATAATTACGCCGCTTGGGTAAAATATGCTTTTGAAATGATAGACATGATTCCAAACAACAAAAATATTGCATTCGACATCAGCGGCAACGTAAGATTTGTAACTACCGCCGGCAAAGAAATGCGTGTATTGCGAACAGGCGAAAGCTATACTGTTACAAACCCTGTAAAATCAGGGACTCTGTTCAGAATTTACCTGTCGAACAGCCAACCGGCTTATGTTTATGCTTTCGGCTCCGATGCTACGGGCAAAGTATTTCCGGTTTTCCCTCATAAACCCAATATCAGTGCGGCTTTAACATATTCGCAAAACGATGTGCCGATTCCCGATGAATCGAACTACATACAAACCGATAATACCGTGGGAACCGACTGGCTATGCGTTTTATACTCCAAAAATCCGCTCAATATTCAAGATATTTCCAATTCCATAGAATCCAACTCAGGAACATTTATCGATAAACTAAAAACATCGCTTGGCAGTATGCAAGTGAATCCGGCAAATATCACTTTTCAATCCTCAAAAATGGAATTTACGGCAAAAAGTGGACAAAAAACAATTGTCGCCCTCATTATTCAAACAAATCATATTGAATAATCATTTGATTAATAAAAGAATGCCCGGTTTTACATGAAATACCGGGCATTCTTTTTGTATATAATGTAAATATGGAACAAAGAAAATTAGAAAATATGGAAATTACTTTATTTCAAAGACTTCTGTGATTCTAAAAATTAA
>DYSM01000220.1 GCA_020718265.1 Draconibacterium orientale
ATATTTACAATTGATTGAAGAAAAAATCTTACTTTTCAATCATAAAACCGGAACTGATGAATCATTTTCAAATTTTCAAATTGGCACATCTTCAAATTGTCTCATTTTCAGATTAAACCATCATTTTTCGTCTTCTTTTTTCTTGTCCACGCCCACATCTATGACCGAGAAACGCACGTAGCGGCGCGGATTTTGCTTCAAATCTTTAACTAACAAATCCAAATCTTTGGACGCATTTTCGAGGTTTTGGTAAAGCGTATCGTTGTAAATCAATTGACCGGCGCTGCCTTGTCCGGAGTTTATTTTGGCTACAATTCCGCTAAATTGCGAGATTGCGTTGTCCGTATTTCGGAGCGTGCGTGCAATATTTGCTTTTGCAAGTGTGTCGCTTATGCTCGAAAAATTTTTCAAAACATTGGAAATTCGCTCATTATTGTTCTTGAAATTTTCTGTGATAGATGCTGTGTTTGAGATAATTGCCGACATTTTTGTTTTTTGCGTGGTCATAAGCGTATCGAACGTAAACGTGGTGTGTTCCAAATTTTCGAGTGTCGTTTTGATGTGGACGAAACTTTTGCTCAAATTGGCGCGCGTTTCATCGTTCAGCAACGCCTGAACCGTAATTACGACCGAATCCAGCGAACCCATCAGCTCTTCAGCTTTGAGCTTAATCGGCAGAATTTGGCGGTTTACTTCGGCTTTCAAACCTTCTTCGAGGTCGGTTTTGAGCGTATCGCCGCTTTGTAACATATCGGTGGTTTTTCCGGACGGAAACGTTATGCGAATGCACTTTGTGCCCATAATGTCCACGTCGGAAATTTGCGCTACGGCGGAGTTCGGCAGTTTGATGTCTTTGTCAATCAAAAATTCAACGACCAATTGTTCGAGCGAATTATTGAGTAAATCCACGCGGCGCACTTGCCCGATTTTCAATCCGTTCATGTAAACAGCGTTTCCTTCGGAAAGTCCGTTGATTTCTTCGTACACACCGTAAAAAATTTGGGATGTTGTGAATAAGTTATTGTTTTTCAGATAACTATACCCCCAAATTGTGATAACTATTGTGGCAATAAAGAGCGCGCCTGCACGTATGACTCGTTTTCGTTCCATGATATTTTTCTTATTTTTTTTCGTTCTTTTGAAGTTCCAACGCTTTTACAACCGGCACAACTTCGTCGTTGTGAAAAGCAATTATATAGGCATCGGGAATTTTTGCTTTGATGGTTTTGAGTTGTTCGGAAATATCTGTAAATGAAGTAGTTGTTCCGACTGTATATCTGAATTTTTGTCCGACAGCACTGCGTTCCACGCCGCTGATGCCTTTAAAATTTTGCGGCAATGTTTCCAATTTGCGTTCGGAAAATGCGATTTGAATTTTATAGGCAACGGCTGATTTTACGCCTGCCGGTTTCACTGTGGTCTTTGAATCCGTTTTTTTTGTGTCTGTTTTAACTTCGGTTTTGACAACAGTTTGTGAATCATTTTTTGGTTTAATTTCTTCTTTGGTCGTCGGCGATTTCTTTTCCAATTCGTTTTTATAATCTCGAAATGACCTGAAAATAGCCGATGCAATCAAATTTTGACCTTCTTCGGACATCAAAAATTTTTCTTCTTCAAGATTCGTAATGAAACCGGTTTCAATCAAAATACTTGGCATGGTGCAATTCCACAGCACAATCAAACCTGCCTGACGCACGCCGCGATTTTTGCGCGAAGCACGGTCTTCAAACTGTTTTTGAACGCGTTCGGCAAGGCGAATGCTGTTATCCAGATACGCATTTTGGTATAGCGAAAAAACGATTTCGGACTCGGGCGCATCGGGGTCGAAACCGGAATAGTTGGATTTGTAATTTTTTTCCAATTTCACAACGGCATTTTCGCGTTTTACGACTTCCAAATTCTCATTCGCGCGGTTCAAACCCATAACGTAAGTCGATGTGCCTGTGGCTTTTGTGTTTGTATTTGCATCCACATGAATGGAAATAAACAAATCGGCATTGTTGGTATTTGCAACTTCCGAACGCTTATTCAATTCCACAAAAACATCTGTTTTTCGGGTATAAATCACTTCCACGTCGGGCAAATTTGTCTTTATATATTGTCCGAGTTTCAACGCTAATTTCAGCGTAATATCTTTTTCGTAACTTTTTTTGCCCACAGCTCCGGGGTCTTTTCCGCCGTGTCCGGCATCTATCACAACTTTTTTTAAACGATATGGCTCATTTTTTTGCGAAAAAATTGTAGAAGAACTTAAAATTACGATAATTGTAAGGATGATATTTTGTATGTTTGCACGCATTTTTAAATACGATTCTGTTTTAACAATAATTAATAGCTTTACGATAACGTTTTCACAGCAAATCACTATTTTTGCCGAACGTTTCGTTTCAGAATTTTGAACAAAAATAATATTTATATTTTGAACAAAAGACATTTTTGGATAAAGTATTTGTTTTGCCTTGCTTTCTGTCTGTTTTTATGGACACAAAAAGCCCAAGCGCAAACCGTTGTTTTCGTAAAAGACAGTTTGGAAATCAACAAGTTAAACCCTAAGGACAGCATCCCTGTCGACAGTTTGAACAAGGCTAAAAATTCGCTCGTCTCACGCGAAGCCGTGGACATGAAAATTGATTATCAGTGCAAAGATTCCATGATGTTTTCCATGGCAGTCGGACAAATGTATCTATACGGCACCGGAGTTATCACAACCGAAGATAAAAAAATTCAGGCGGATTATATCAAAATTGAAACCGATAAAAGCACTTTTTTCGCCAAAGGCAGCATCGACAGCACCGGAACTGAGGTGGGAAAACCAATATTTGAAGACGGCAAAGAAAATTTCAAAGCCGACAGCATGAAGTATAATTTCAAAACTGAAAAAGGCTTAGTCAGCGGCGTAAAAACCAAGTACGATGAGGGTTACATTCACGGCGAAATTACAAAACGGCAACCGAACAAAGAAATTCATATTGCCGACGGAAAATACACAACGTGCGACCTCGACCATCCGCATTTCTATTTTCACTTGGAAAAAGCAAAAGTTATTCCGGATGAAAAAACTGTAACCGGACCGCTGTGGCTTGTGGTTGCCGACATTCCGTTGCCATTTGTCGGCTTGCCGTTTGGATTCATACCGCGCCCGAAACGAGATGCCTCAGGTTTTCTGATTCCGGAATACGGCGAAGAAAATCGGCGCGGGTTTTATTTGCGCAACGGCGGTTACTACTTTGCCATAAATGATTATATGAATGCGGCGTTTCGCGGCGAAATTTATTCGCTCGGCAGTTGGGGACTCAGTTCGCAAATGAATTTTAAAAAATTATACAAATACTCCGGCAATTTAGACGTGCGATACAACAAAAATTTGGAAAACGAAAAAGAAACACCAAATTTCAAAGCTATACAAACCTTTTGGGTTACAGGCAATTACACGCAAGACGTAAAAGCAAATCCGTATCAGAATTTTTCTGCCAATCTCAATTTCGGTTCATCAAAAGACGTAACTTACAATGCCGTAAACATTGAAAGTTACAGTAATAATCAAAAATCGTCCAGCATTTCCTATCGTCGCAGCAGACCGGGCGGACGTTTCAATCTCACGGCAAACATAAACGCTACACAAAACACCTCTACGGCAATGACAAATCTCAGTTTGCCTGTGATAGCCGTGAATATGAACCGCTGGCAACCCGCAAAAAATGTTTCGGGCAAAAATAAATTATGGCTCAAAAATTTTGGTGTCGGCTTCAATACAAATTTCAAAAACGATGTCAATATCGCTGACAGTTTGTTGTTTACGAAAGAAGCACTTTACGAAATGCGTAACGGTTTGCAATACTCCGTTCCGATTGGCACATCGTTCCGACTTCTAAAATACCTAAGTATCACGCCTTCATTTAGTTACAGCGGACGATTGTACACAAATTATGTAGAAAAACACATTGCATATATTCCAAATTCTTCCGGTGCGCTTGTTGAAACCGTTGCCGTGGATACAATTCCGGGCATCCGTCATCCGTTCGATTACGGCGTTTCCGTTCCGCTTTCGACCAAAATATTTGGAATTTACAAGGGCAGCGGCAAACACCAATCGGCTCTGCGCCATGTGATTACGCCAAGTGTCGGTTACAGTTACCGACCGGATTTTTCAGAAGAAAAATGGGGCTATTACAGTTATTATCGCGAAGATAAAGACCCGAAATCGCTGTATTCTTACTACGATTTGGGCGTGTACGGCAAACCGTCGTCGGGAAAATCGGGCGCAGTAAATTTTTCACTCGGAAATAATTTTGAGCTTAAAACCAAAACCAAGCGCGACACTACAGAAGAAAGTTTCACAAAAATTAAACTGCTCGACAATTTGAACATGAGCACGTCTTACAATCTCGCTGCCGACAGCATGAATTGGAGCATGATAAACGTGAGCGGAAATACGCGCTTGTTCGACATTGTATCAATTTCATATTCATCGAGTTACGACCCTTATGCACGCGACACCACAGGCGCGCGAATCAATGTTTTGGAATGGGATATGAATCGCCAAATTGCACGCATGAGCAACTCGCGCCTCAGCATCAACGGCACATTTCAGTCCAAAAAGAAAACTGCCGAAGGCTCGAAAAAATTGCCGCCGCAGCGAAACACAATGCCGGTCGGTCCGGTTGGGGTTGCACCGGGTTTGTACGCCTATCCCGATATTGAGTATGCTAATTTTGATGTTCCGTGGAGTTTGTCGTTTGGCTACACGTTCAACGTAACCAACTTGTTTGATGCAACGTTACAAGAATACGTCCTCAAACCGACACAAACGCTGAATGCCAACGCAACGCTCAATCTGACAAGCAATTGGCGTTTTTCAGCCCGCGCCGACTACGATTTCAAAGCCCGTGAACTCACCCACACAAATATCAGTGTGTACCGCGATTTGCACTGCTGGGAAATGAGTTTCTCTGCCATTCCCTTCGGATATTTAAAGAGTTACACATTCCGATTGAATATCAAATCAACAATATTTGAAGGCATTGAATACAAAAAAGAAAAAAGTTGGCACGATAATTTATGAGATTTGAGATTTGAGATATGAGATATGAGATATGAGATTTGAGATTTGAG
>DYSM01000221.1 GCA_020718265.1 Draconibacterium orientale
GGCTGCCGAAAATAGTAAAAATTTTCTCATTTGTTAATATTCAATTAAATTTGTGTGATATTATTATCAACGCAAAGATATGAAAATTCTATTTCGTTGCATGGTTTCTTGTTTTAGAGTTGTACAAAATCACAAATATTTTAATGAAGCTCAAAAACGATTAACAGTGATGTTTTTAATTTTTAAATTTTTACGCATTCAGGTCTTTTCTTTACAATAATCTTTTGTTTTAAAAGTTTTTCTAATTAAAATTGCATAAAATAGTTAGTTTATGAAAACCTTATCCGTTTTAATTTCCTTTGTTGTCTTTTCGTTCGCCGGATACGCACAGCAATCCGATTACGCTTTACCGTCGGTTTCTGTTAAAAAACTTGAAGGTTCTACAATTTCCACAACAGAAATGACTTTGGGCGAAGTTACCATTGTCAGTTTTTGGGCAACGTGGTGCAAACCTTGTATTCTTGAATTAAGTACCATCGCCGATGTTTATGAAGACTGGCAGGCAGAAACCGGCGTAAATTTAATTGCAATTTCTATCGATGATGCCCGAAACGCTCCGAAAGTTAAACCTTTTGTGGAAGGAAAGGGCTGGGAATACAGTGTTTACATCGATGAGAACAGCGATTTCAAACGTGCGATGAACGTTGTAAACGTCCCGCACACGTTCGTTTTGAACAAAGAAGGCAAAATCGTTTGGCAACATAACTCGTATTCGCCCGGCGATGAAGAAGAATTATACGAGATTATTATAAAAGTTAAAAACGGAGAATCGCTTGAAAGTCATGAATAACAAAATTTTGAGTTGCATTTTGGTTGTGTGTGCGTGCGTGTTTGTATCGTCAAAAACGTTCGCTCAAGAAACCTCTGAAGGACAGTTTCACGGGAATTTTGAACTGAATTTGCAACAATACAACGAAGATTCGCTCATTCACGCGCCGGCTGTGGACGAAAAAGTGCGCACCAACGCTTACGCCAATTTTACATACACAAAAGGAAAATTTAATTTCGGTGCACGTTACGAAATGTACCTCAATCCGTTGCTCGGTTACGATTCTCGCTACGCCGGGCACGGTATCGGTTACCGCTATGCAAGTTACATGTCCGAAGAAATTGAAATTACAGCCGGACATTTTTACGAGCAATTCGGTAATGGTTTGATTTTTAGGACGTACGAAGATAAAAATCTCGGCTACGATAACGCACTCGACGGTGCGCGCGTGAAATATCGTCCGGCAAAAGGTTTGACCTTTACCGGTGTCATCGGCAAACAAAAATTGTTTTTCGACTACGGAAACGGCATTGTACGCGGCGTGGATGCCGATTGGGATTTTAATACTTTGGTTAAAAAACTATCGGATAAAGCCTTGAAACTTCAGCTTGGCGGTTCGTTCGTCAGTAAATTTCAGGAAGCAAACGACCCTGTGTTCAATTATCCGGAAAACGTTGCGGCAGGCGCAGGGCGTATTCGATTGACTTACAAGAATTTCAGTCTAAATTCTGAATACGTCTATAAATCAAACGACCCTTCGGGCGGAAATTTATACGATTTTGAACCCAACGACGGTAAGAATTTGCAAAACCCGGTTTTTCGAGACGGACAGGCACTTTATGCAAACGCCGCATGGTCGGTAAAAGGTTTTGGAGTTGTGCTTTCAGGCATGAGTTTGGACAACATGAATTTTCGTTCGGAACGTTTTGCTACCGGAAACGACTTGCATATCAATTATTTACCGGCTTTGTCGAAAAATCATACGTACGCACTTGCTGCGATGTATCCCTTTTCCACTCAGTCCAACGGACAAATGGCATTCAATTCCGAACTTTTTTTCAAAATTCCAAAAACGCTTAAAGGTATTGGCGGAATGCACTTCTCTCTGAATTTTTCTCAAGTGATGGCTTTAAAGAAAACAGATATTCAAATTGACCCGGAACTTAATGGTTATGAAGCTGATATATTTACACCAAGCGATGAGCTGTATTATCAGGATTTTAATATCGAAGTTACGCATAAATTAACAAAAGCGGTCAAAGCTACAGTCGTGTATATTCACCAAACCTATAATATTGAGCAAATTCAAGGCAAAAGCGGCGAAGATAATGTTGTTTCAGACATTGCAATTTTGGATATGACTGTGAAATTGAACAAAAAACATGCCTTGCGTTTGGAAACTCAGCACTTGGCATCGAAACAATTTTACGGAAGTTGGGCAAGCGGTATGCTGGAATACACGTTTGCGCCGCATTGGTTCGTTTCAGTTGCCGACCAATTTAATTACGATAATCCGAAAACCGAACATAAAACACACTATTACAACACGTATGCCGGCTTTGTGCGCGGCGGAAATCGCATACAAATCGGCTACGGACGCCAACGCGAAGGCGTAATTTGTGTCGGCGGAGTGTGTCGAAATACGCCCGCGTCAAACGGATTTTCGGTCGTGTTGTCAAGTACATTTTAGCTCGCTTTTTTTAGGTTGAAATTTTTAGAAAGAAATTCCAAAATGAATACAAAATACACTTTTATTACATTAGGTTTGTTGCTTTTGTCTGTTTTATATTCATGTGATGTAATAGATAAACCACTGAAAGACAATGAAGGAAATACCTGCGGCGATGAAAATTTACCCGTGCCGATACGCAAAATTTTGATAGAAGATTATACCGGACAGAAATGCAATAATTGCCCGGTTGCTGCGGAAACTTTGCACGAAATCAAAAACGATTATTGCGACCACATCATTCCGATTGCCCTACACATCGGCAGTTTTGCCGCTCCGGCCGGTTCTTATTTTCCGAACGATTACAGAACGGATGCAGGCGCGGAACTGGATGCGTTTTACGGAATTGAAAATATTGGTTTGCCGCAAGGTTTGGTCAATCGAAGGATGTTTGAAGATAATACAGTTCTGAACAAAGACAATTGGCGAGCCGCAGCGCATGAGCTGTTTTTGTTGCCACCCGATGCTGATATTCAGCTTATTGTGGAAATTGACACCGTTTCACACAAAATTCTTGCAACCGCAAATATATCAGTTCTCTCGGATTTGAATTTTGAACTAAATTTCGGCGCATATCTTGCTGAAGACAGTATCATCAGCCCGCAACTAACGCACTCAGGCATCGTGAAGGACTATGTGCATAGGCACATGTTACGCGCAGCCCCGCTCGGTGCGTTCGGACAAAGCATCGCCGCTTCTGCTAAACAAGGCGATGTGCTGCAAAAAACACTCACGTTCGATGCTGATACAATCTGGAATCCAAAACATTGCGAGCTGATTCTGTTTTTGTCAAATTCGGCAACCGGAGAAATCATTCAGGCAGAATCGGAAAAACTTTTGATAAAATAAACGTGCACTATTTTCAGCTTTTTTTACGAAAAATGACATTGCGGAAAGTGTTTAACGCACTTTCCGTTTATTTTTTTTATGCGTGTTCCGTGCTTTTCAAAACAACCAAACGAGGCGCGTATCCTGTGAGTATTTCCGTAGAACCCGGAACATCGTGCAATTTGCAATGCCTCGAATGTCCGTCGGGGCAACGCGCATTTACACGCCCGACCGGAAGTATTGATTTTGACTTGTATAAAAAAATCGTGGACGAATTTGCGCCCAATCTTTCCAATTTGATTCTGTATTTTCAGGGCGAACCTTTTTTGCACAAACAATTTTTCGATTTGGTTCGTTATGCGTCTGTCGAAAAAAACATTTTCACACACACTTCTACAAACGGACATTATTTAACGGTAAGCAATTCAATAAATACCATTAAATCCGGATTAGACAAACTCATCATTTCGCTCGACGGAACAACACCCGATGTTTATGAAAAATATCGTAGAAACGGCAACTTTGAACGTGTGATTTCCGGAATCAAAACCATTGTAGAGCAAAAGAAAATCCTGAAATCCAAAACACCTTTTATTGAATTGCAGTTTATTGTCTTTCGGCACAACGAGCATCAACTCGAAGAAATTAAAGCACTTGCAAAAGCCTTAGGCGTGGATAAATTGGCGCTCAAATCGGCACAAGTGTACGAGTTTGAACACGACACCGAACTCATCCCGACAATTGACAAATATGCGCGTTATCGAAAATCAAAGTCAGGTGTTTATGAAATCAAAAGCACTTTGCCCAACCGCTGCCGCCGTCTTTGGGAGTCGTCCGTCATAACTTGGGACGGCAAAGTTTTACCCTGCTGCTTCGATAAAGATGCCGATTTTATGACGGGCGATTTGTCTGTAACCGATTTCAAAACTGCCGACAGCGCTGTTGAGGCTAAGGCGTTTCGTAAAGCGGTTCTCACGGACAGAACGCAATTTAAGATGTGCCGAAACTGCACTTCGGGCTTAAAATAAACTTGAAATTTAATACGCTTTACATTGAATTTTGTTGTATTAAGTTTTAAAAGATTTTATCAACATTAAATTTCTTTCAAAATTATTGATAGTCAATCAGTAACATTTTCTTCTTAACATTGCACGATTTAAAACAGCTTACTTTTGAAAAAATTAACATTGACAGATACCATATTTCAACTAAATTCGCCGATGTGTTTTATGTAAAAATAGATGTCGGAACGTTTTTAAACTGTAAATGTTAAAAAATACGCTCATATTTCATATATCGTGATGTAAGAAAACGTGTAAATATTTCAATTTATGTAGGTTGTAGTCATTATTTCAATCGAATGTTATGTCATTTAGTAGTCATTCAATGGTCAAAAAGTAGTCATTCTTTGTTTTTTAATTGTTTCAATTGAATTTCTAAAAGCACTGTTTCAAATCACAAATCTGAAATCTCACATCTCAAATCTGAAATCACAAATCTGAAATCTCAAATCTGAAATCACAAATCTGAAATCACAAATCTCAAATCACAAATCTGAAATCACAAATCTCAAATCTGAAATCTCAAATCTGAAATCTCAAATCTGAAATCTCATATCTCAAATTTCAAATCTCATATCTCAAATCTCATATCTCAAATCTCATATCTCAAATCTCA
>DYSM01000222.1 GCA_020718265.1 Draconibacterium orientale
ATATCTTTCTGATTATCAAAATTATATGCTTCGGAAACGGCTTTATCGAGTTTTTGTTTAATTTCTTTGATTTTATTTTTACCCGGATTCTCGAATGACCTATACAATTCTCTGAGTGATATTTTTTCAGTTTTTAGAACAACTGTTCTTGCTTTGAGTAATTCTTTTGAAAGAGAAGCCACAATTTCTATCTGATTTTTATTCGGATTTTGAGGCCATGGAAAGGTTTCCCAAACGGACAAATTATAATTATAGCGATTTTCCAAAGTTGTGCATTGAGATTTTATCCAAGTCCAGTGAATTTCAGATTGAATGATTCCGAAAGAATAATAATCATCAAACGGAAACGCTATTATTTTATCATTCGGAACAATATCTGTACAAATAAGTTCAAATATCGGACGTAACATTACGCGCGAACATGCAATATACATCTTTTTGGTTTTCAATGATTTAATCAACTCTTGTCGCACAGCCCAAAACCGCCACCACCGATTCAAATGAGATTGTCTGGGTCCGGATTTTTGCGTTTCATTACGTTCAATTTCTGCTTTTTTTCTGACTTCGGGTAAAATCTTTTTTTCAATAATTTTATAAATATCTTTGTATTTCAGAATTTCACCTAAATCATTGAACTCGGAAAAATCAATCACAAACCGTTTGGGTTGAGAATTAATATTTCCGACTAATTCATTTCCGATTAAAAAAGGTTTTAAAACTCCGGCATTAAAACTGTTTTTTTCAATTAATTTTTTAGCTTCTTTTATTGTCAATAAAAACCCTTCGTAAGCGTGCGTATGCCCTTGAAAACAAGTCTTTGGTTCTTGATTTGCCGAAATTTTTTCGGCTGTTTTGACATCTGTTTTGTAACTTAAACTACTATTTATGTATCCTAACTCGTAAACTTCCTGAATATTTTTTTCGTCAATATAAAATAATTTTTTCGTTTTGGGATAGTTCCCTCTTATCCAATTCACAATTGAAACCGAAACCGCAGCCTCACCTGCCCATGGTTGTGTTGAAACTGCGTTAAATATTGTACCTCCGTTACTTACGATAAAATCTAAACCGCTTTCTCTGCTAAAATTTTCTCGAATTGTATTTGTTCCGACTAATCCGGCATAGCAGCCGGCTTTCAAATATTTATGCGTTTTATAAAACCAATACACGCAAAAATCGGCATGTCCGGAAATTTGGGGATACGCTTGTCTGAGTTCTGTAACATATTGACGTCCAAACTCTTTTAGCATTTTATTTTTACTCTGATAAGGAGGATTTCCGATGATTGCATTTGCCGAATCCCATAATCTAAACGTATCAATTTCAGGGAAAATAGCATCTGCGCAGATAATATTTTCGTCCAAATTATCGAGCGGCAGGGGTTTGTCTTTATTGTCGTAATCTTCACGGTTTTCGAGCCAAATCAGTTCTTTGGCAATCATTAAAGTTACCTTTGCCAACTCTACCGCAAAAGGCTTAATATCAATACCATAGAATTGATGCGTGGACACATATTTGTAATCCCATAAAAACTTCACAAGTTTCTTTGCATCATCGGGTTTAGTTGATTTTTCTCGAATGTTTTGTAAAATTGTTTTTTCGAGCAATTTCATTTCCTTGTAAGCAACAAACAAAAAATTTCCGCTCCCGCAAGCAGGGTCAAGAACCTTTAAACTTGAAAGTTCTATGAGTAACAAATACAAATCGTCTATAGTTTCGGCATTTTCGATTTTTTCGAGCCAAGGTTGCACAATAACGGGAACTACTATTTTTTTAATGTCGATTTCGTGCGTGTAATGCGCGCCCAATTTGTGCCGTTCCTTGTGGTCTAAGGCATATTGAAAAATGGAACCAAAAATGGCAGGGTTTATTTTTGTCCAATTATACGATGCCGCTTGGTCAATGAGCGTGAGTTCGTGTTTTGTGAGTTCGAGCGGATGAATTTTGTCAAACAGTCCGCCGTTGAAATAATCCACACCTTTGTAGATACCGCCGCTTGCGATGCCGTGCGTGTTCATGGCTGTAAACAAACCGCTGATAACGTCGTAAGATTTCGGAACTGTGTCCGGACCTTTGCCCGGTTCGTCCAACAAATCTTTGATTAATCGTGTAAAAATATGCTCCGGCAACAGCCCAACGTCCTCAGCGAACATGGTTAAAACCATTTGCATACAATATTTTAGCGCAATTTCGGGCAAAATGCGGCGCGATGTGAGTGAATGAAAAATGTGCGACACGTAATAAGCCGCCTTTTCGGTAACTTCTTCTTTGTTATACTCAAAAATCGGTTTTCGCGGTTTGGGAAACATGAAGGCAAACGCCTCACTTTTTGCGTGCAACTGCTCAATACGCACTTTTTCAAGCGGGTCGTACACCTGAATATTCAAATCGTAAATCCAAAATTCGTCAAAGTTGCACAGAATTACATATTGCGGACGATTCGGAACCAGATGCGTCCAATAATTGAAGGCTTGTTGATAGTGGATTGACAAATCGGTACCGCGCTTTTTCATTTCGATGAGCACAATGGGTTTCCAAACCAAATCGGCAAATTTTGTCGAATTTTTCTTTTCGTCGCGTATGCGAAATTCGCAATCGGCACCAACACTTTTTAAGCCGTCAGGAAAGCCGAGAGCCATAAAAAAACGTTCGAGAAAAATTTGCGCCTCGCCTTTTTCATCGCCTTTGATAAATTCTTTTACATACGCTTGAAAAGCTAAAAAATTCTGTTCCGACATACTTTTTATTTTACAAAAATCAAACTTCGATTTTTAGAAATTCTGATTCGGACACAAACATACATAAAACTTCCGAAAAAAGAAATCAAACAATTGAAAATGACCGAACAAATACGCAAAATACGGAAAATTCAACCATCAAATATTTTGAATGTTTTCATTTTAAAAGATTTGTATATTTAGAAAAAAAATTGTTCTTTTACATTCTATTTTCAAGCTAAAAATTTATGCTCACAATACCACGAATCAAAGAAAATCCGCAGGCGATTGCGGATGCCCTAAAAATCCGAAATAAAGATTTTTCAAAAGAGCTTTTTGCAGTTGTAGAAACTGATAATGAGCGCATTGCAATTCAAAACAAGTTAGATGCGTGCTTGGCGGAATCCAACGAATTGGCAAAATCTATCGGCGCACTTTACAAAGCCGGCAAGCAAAACGAAGCCTACGGCGCAAAAAACAGAGCCGCCGAACTCAAAGAAGAATCCCGTGTTTTAGATACGCAAGTCGATGAAATAAAACAGCGTTTAGACAAACTTTTGTCCGAAATTCCGAACGTTCCGCACACATCCGTACCCGCAGGACGCTCCGAAAGCGATAATTTATTTATTCGCGGAAACGACATTCAATATGCTCTGCCTGAGGGTTTTATGCCACATTGGGAATTAGCAAAGAAATACAATATTATTGATTTTGAGCTTGGAAATAAAATTACCGGCGCAGGTTTTCCCGTGTTTGTAGGCAAGGGCGCGAAATTGCAACGCGCACTCATCACATTCTTTTTGGCGGAAGCCGAAAAAGCCGGTTACACAGAATATTTACCGCCGCTGATGGTAAACAAAGAATCGGGCTTCGGAACAGGACAACTTCCTGATAAAGAAGGACAAATGTACCACATGACGGTGGACGATTTGTATATGATTCCGACCGCCGAAGTTCCGGTAACGAACATTTACCGCGATGTGATTTTGGAAGAAAATGATTTTCCGATAAAAATGTGTGCATATTCGGCGTGTTTCCGTCGCGAAGCCGGCTCTTACGGTGCGCACGTGCGCGGGCTGAACCGTTTGCATCAATTCGACAAAGTGGAAATCGTACGCGTTGAGCACCCTGACCATTCATATCAGGTTCTGGATGAGATGGTTGCGCATGTGGAATCGCTCGTTCAAAAACTCGGACTGAAATATAGAATTATTCGACTTTGCGGCGGCGATATGGGCTTTACCTCTGCCCTCACCTACGATTTTGAAGTTTATTCTGCAGGACAAGATAAATGGTTGGAAGTCAGCTCGGTATCGAATTTTGAATCGTTTCAGGCAAACCGTTTAAAATTGCGTTTCAAACCCAAAGGCGAAAAGAAAACTGTGCTCGCACACACGCTCAACGGCAGTGCGCTCGCGCTTCCGCGCATTATGGCAGCAATTTTGGAAAATTACCAGACCGCCGACGGCATTAAAATTCCGGAAGTGCTTGTGCCATATACCGGGTTTGATTTTATTTAGTATTTGTAAGAAAACGTGTAAATCTTTGATTAAAAGTAAATTATAGCCATTTTTTCAATCGAATGTTTAGTCATTCAGTGGTCATTCAATAGTCAATCAGTTGTTTTTTTTAGTTTCAATTGAATTTTGACTGTATTTCAACAGAATTTCTAAAATCATTCGGAACGAAATTTATCCATATCTTATAGAAATTCAGCAAGTTATGAGTTTTCTTACAACTACTGTTTAACATTTTACGCAATGCTACATAAAACTCATATATAGCTTTTGACTGCGAAATTTTAAGATTTATAATGGAAAAACAAAAATAATGCGCCAAACAGACAAAAGAATTGCGGATTTGTTGAAAAAACATATCAGTTCAACGTATAAAGACGACATCGACAGAGTTCTGTTTATCGGCTCACGCGCAACCGGCACGCCTACACGAAACTCCGACTTCGACATCGTGATTATTTTAAACAAACAAACTTACGATTGGAGATATAAATCAAATATTATTGATACAATCTATGATTTTGAGCTGGAACACAATATCTTAGTGGATGTACACATCATTTCAAATTTTGAATTGGAGCACACACTGCGAGGAACACAGCCATTCTTCAAATCGGCGGTAAAACACGGAATTGCATTATGATACATGACGAAGAGAAACTTGCACTTATCAAATATCGAATCGACCAAGCTGAAAAATCAATAGTAACAGTATCGTTATTAATTGAGGCTAAGGACTTTAATGCAGCAGTCAGCAGAAT
>DYSM01000223.1 GCA_020718265.1 Draconibacterium orientale
CAGTCAAATCCGTAGCGAGCGACAATATTTTTTGAACTTCGCCGGTTTCGTCTTTAATCGGCGTATAGGTTACGCTGAACCATTTCTCGCGTCCGCTGATTTTGATGCGTTCGGTGGCTTTTTGGTATTCGCCGTTTTTGAGTTTGAACCAAAAATCGCTGTAAACACGGTCGTTTTCAGGACTTACAAAATCGTGGTGCATTTTACCGACAATGTCTTGTTCGTCAAGTTTCAAAGTGTCAAGCAGTTCGTGGTTTACAGTTGTGATATAGCCTTTTGTATTTATTTCAAAAACGAGTGAAGATGAGTTAATAGCGGTCAAAATTCCCGACATTTCGGCTTCGCGTTTTGCCGATTCTTCCTGAGTTTGCTTGAGTTCTTCAAAGCTGCGACGCATTTCCTCTTCCTGAATTGCCATTTGCTCGGCTGCGCGTTGCGATTGCTTCAAAAGTTCGGATGTTCGGCTGTTGATGCCCGTAATGGATAGGGATGCCGCGATGGTTTCCGAAACTTTTTCGGCAAACTCTATCTCATTGGAATTAAACTCGTTAAATGATGCAATTTCAATAACACCGAAAATTTCATCTTCCACTTTCATTGGAACAATGAGCAAACTGCGCGGATTGCTGCCGCCTAAACCGGATGTAATACTGATGTAATTTTCAGGAATATCGGTCATGTAAATCGTTTCCTTTTCGATGGCAGCCGTCCCGACTAAGCCTTCGCCCAGCAAAATGCGTTTTTGTCGTTTTTTGTCTTGTCCGTAAGCGTAAGCTGCAACAAGGTCTAAGTATGACGTTTTATCGTCTTTATTTTGAACAAAAACGCCGCCTTGGTTTGCATTCAGAAAATGGACTAACTCTCTGATAACAATAGCCGAAAGCTCCGGAATATTTCCGCTGCTTTGTCTCAAAATGTCGTTGAATTTGGCTAAGCCTTCGTTTGCCCATTTACGCATATCATCTTCGCGCTTACGCATTTCCTCATCAATTTTGGCTTGATTGAGGTTCTGGCGCATTTCGATGAGTGAGTTTCCGAGTACATCGTCGGAGCTGAGCGGTTTATAATCAGTGTCGAATCTGCCTCGTCCGATGGCGGAGGCGAAATCGGTTGTTTGTTTCAAACCGGAGATGAGTTCGTTCACGCGCAGGGTCATTTCGGCTATTTCATCTTTGCCGTCCACGTCGGGCAAATTTTCGGGCAAACTACCTCGGCTGAGCGGACTGATGTATGATTTTAACTTGTTTACCGGAAACAAAATGGAGTTTGAAAATTGCCAAATCAGGAACACAATGCCGCCCAATAAAAGACCGAAAAAAATATATGCCGATGTGTGTGTGCGCGTTATATAAGTGTCGAAACGTTCGGAAATTTTAGTATCAATGGTTTCTAATTCCGGATCTACTTTATGGATTTCCGTTCGTAATTCGCCCAGCAAGCCTTCTTTGGACGACAGACCGATGCCGTTATCAATTTTAAATATCGTTGAAAAGTGATATTTGAAACTGTTGATGTGTTTGATAAATTCCGGCGATACATTGCCCGATGTCGCAATTTGCATCGTATCCACTTTCGTCGAATCCTGCTGAACAGAGGAAGTGTAACGGTGTTCGGGGGCGAGTCCGGTGCTGATATAGTTGTTCAACGAAGAGAATACAACAAGAAAATTCTGGTAATAAGACGGACTTTTACTTTGCAGATATTTTTCCGACAATTGCATGAGTTGCAAATTGTATTCTTTGATGTATGGGTTTGATTCTGAATTATATGCAGCATTCGATGAGGCGAGCATTTCGCCGATAACGCCTGAAACAGGCGAACCTTTTCTGTGGATTTCATTGCTAAGCAGCGCGAAAATTTCTTCGTACCGTTTTTCGTAAGTAGATATTTTTCCGAACGATTCTGTTAAATGCAAATCTTTTGAAATATCGTCAGCAATTAATTTTTCAATAATTTCACTAAAAGCTTCGGCGGCTTCTGTATGTTTTTCTAAATATTTATTTTCTTTGGTGGTAAAAAAAGCTTGATCTTCAGGGTAGCGTAACAAAAAATGTTGCTCAAAACGGCGCATATTCAAATATTCGATTTTTAAATTCGATATTTGAGTATTATAATCATGGTATTTTTGTACCTTTTGTAAAGAAAACAGAAAGAACGTAGTAATAATTGCGAATACAATTACCACACTGGCTATGAGTAAGTTAAACCTTGCCCGAATACTTATTTTCTGATAAAAGGAACTCATAAAAAAAAACGTTGCATATATCGTTCCGGAAATTCGATAAAGTTAATATCTTCTGCAAAAATAACAAAAAAAAAGTATGTTGTACTTTAAAAATTCAAAGATGCGTAAACTTTCGGCAACAGAAAAATTTTTTATGAAAAATGAAAAAACTATCTTCGCTGAAATTCTTCTTTTTGATGTTGAAATAACTATTTTTTCTCAAAAACTAATATTAAATCAATGAATTACATTCTCGCATTAGACCAAGGCACAAGCAGTTCAAGAGCTTTACTTTTCGATAAAAAAAAGTCGGTTATTGCATCGGCACAACAGGAATTTTCACAATACTATCCAAAAACAGGTTACGTTGAACACGACCCCGAGGAAATTTGGCAAAGTCAGTACCAAACAGCACTTCGTGCCATACAAAATGCAGGAATTTCAGCGTCCGAAATCGCAGCCGTAGGCATTACAAACCAACGAGAAACTTCCGTTTTGTGGAATAAAATCACAGGAAAACCCATCTACAACGCCATCGTTTGGCAAGATCAACGCACGCAATCATACTGTGAATCAATGCGTTTACAAGGTTTAGAAGAACGTATTCATGCAATAACCGGACTTCCGATTGATACCTATTTTTCGGCAACAAAAATCCGATGGACGCTCGATAATGTGCCCTTCGCGCGGGCGTTAGCCGACGAAGGAAATCTGCTTTTCGGAACAATTGATACTTGGTTGATATGGAAACTTTCCGGCGGAAAATTACATTTGACAGATTACTCGAACGCGTCGCGAACAATGTTATTTAACATAAAAAAATGCGTCTGGGACGAATCACTTTTGGATTTATTCGATATTCCTAAATCAATTTTACCTGAAGTTGTAGATTCATCTAAACTTTACGGATATACGTCTGCTGAATTATTCGGACAGGAAATTCCGATTGCCGGCATGGCTGGAGACCAGCAAGCAGCCTTGTTCGGACAACGTTGTTTCGATGCCGGCGAAGCCAAAAACACTTATGGAACAGGCTGTTTCATGCTGATGAATACCGGAAAAGAGCGCGTAAAATCCGATTCCGGTTTGCTCACAACCATTGCTTGGGGCTTGGACGGAGAAATCACTTACGCGCTCGAAGGCAGCGTTTTCATTGCCGGAGCCGCCGTAAAATGGTTACGCGACGGTTTGAAAATCATAAAATCTGCCGGCGATACGGAACTAATCGCTTCATCTGTTGAAAGTTCGGAAGGCGTTTACCTTGTGCCTGCATTTTCCGGCTTAGGCACACCTTATTGGGACATGACCGCAAAAGGAACAATCACAGGAATCACGCAAGGCATTACAGATAAGCATATTGTACGCGCCACGCTGGAATCGCTCGCATACCAAACGCGCGATGTTTTGGAAGCGATGGCTTTAGATTCGCGTATCGAACTCAAAGAATTGAATGTGGACGGCGGCGCGTCTGCAAATAATTTTCTCATGCAATTTCAGGCTGATATACTGAATACCAACGTGATACGCCCTGAAATTATCGAAACAACCGCGCTCGGAGCGGCTTTGCTTGCAGGTTTGGCTGTAGGCTTCTGGTCGCGCGAAGAAATTTACGATATGCGCCGAATTGACCGAATTTTTCAACCCAACATGCCTGAAAAACAACGCGATGCGCTTTATGAAGGCTGGCTCGATGCGCTCAAACGCAGCATGAATTATCCGACACATGACTAAGGAAAAACGTGCCGTAATTTTCGCATTGTCAGCGGTTTTGCTGTGGAGTACGGTGGCAACGGCGTTAAAAATTACGTTGTCGTTCGTAAATTTTGCGCAATTGCTGTTTTTTGCTTCGGCGGTTTCTGTTGTAACTTACTTTGCGATTGCTCTTTGGGAAGGTATAAGTGCTAAATTTTTTCGTGCGAACGCAACGGAATGGTTCGTTGCTGCACGTAACGGTTTTCTGAATCCGTTTTTGTATTACATGATTTTGTTGAAAGCCTACAGTATTTTGCCTGCGCAATTGGCACAACCGCTTAATTATCTGTGGCCTATTGTGTTAGTGTTACTATCTGCGCCAATATTACACGAAAAATTGTCTGTAAAAAGCATTTTTGCCTTGATATTCGGCTTTGCCGGCGTTTACGTCATTGCCACACGCGGCGCAATTCTGAGCGTTAAAATTGACAATCAGACCGGCGTTGCGCTTGCAGCGGGTAGTTCGGTTGTGTGGGCGTTGTCGTGGATTTTCAATAAAAAAGATACTGCGGATGAAACCGTAAAATTATTCAGAAACTTTTTATTCGGAACGTTCTATATTTCAATATATCTGTTAGTTACAAATGATTTCTTAATTCAGAACTTTAACGGCATACTTGCAGTCGTTTACGTCGGATTGTTTGAAACCTGCATTACATTTTTACTGTGGATGAAGGCTTCACAACTCACAAATAGAAGCGACGATATAGTGTTTGTAAGAAAACGTTTAAATATTTGATTTCATGTAGATTATAGCTGTTTTTTCAATTGAATGTATTGTCATTCAGTGGTCATTCAATAGTCATTCAGTTGTTTTTTTATAGTTTCGATTGAATTTCAACAGAATTTCTAAAAACATTCGGAACATAATTTCGCTATATCGTAAAGAATTTCAACAAGTTATGAGTTTTCTTTCAAGCACGATATAGCAATTTGGAGTTTTTGTCGTCATTTTTAGCTTTGATTTTAATTCGATTTATTTTGGGCGAACACATATATTATAC
>DYSM01000224.1 GCA_020718265.1 Draconibacterium orientale
TATTTGTGAAGCACATTTATTAATAGCATTCATGAGTTCAGTTTTAAAAGTCATAAAGTAGAAAGTTTATAAAGTTATAATACTGAAAATAAGGACTTTAAGTCAAATTTACCTCTTTACATAAATTACTGTTTATGAACGATTTTTCACTTTCAAACTTTATACTTTTTATACTTGGCTCATTCATTATATTGAGCAACAAAAATACTGAAAATTTCTAACATTTTATAAAACAAAATGCTATGAATTTTCGAATATTGCAATAAAATCATTTACAGAATTATTGAATAAACATGCCGCCTCTCCGATGAACAAACAACTCAACGCTATTGAAAATGTACTGACCGACTTTCAAATAAGTGAAGACAATGAGATGATATACTTTGATTGGTTGATTTTTTGATGTGCTGATATGCTGATTACTTTTAATATCAAAAAGTTAAACAATTTGTAAAACGCAATTTATGAGCGTGCTTAGTATATAACAACTATTCGTTTAAGAGTTCTCTGATATAAATTTCGAAAACTATTTTTCTTGATTTTCGTCTCTTAATTTGCTTTTTTTGATGCTGTATGCAAAATAGATAAACAATCCGATTGCCAACCAAACCAGCAAACGGCTCCAATTTGCCCACCCCAAACCGTATATCATGGCACCGCAGGTTATTATTCCCAATATCGGAACCACCGGAACAAAAGGTGTTTTAAATTGACGGGGAATATTCGGGTGTGTTTTCCTCATGATAATAACACCCACCGACACCAAGATAAATGCAAACAGGGTACCGATACTTGTCATATCACCCACAATATCACCGGGAACAAAAGACGCAAACACACCAACAAATATCATAAACAAAATATTTGATTTATAGGGTGTTCGGAATTTATGATGTAAATCTGAAAAAATTTTAGGCACTAAACCATCACGGCTCATGGAATAAAATACACGGGATTGCCCATAGAGCATCACTAATATCACCGATGAAAATCCGGCAAGTATCGCAACGGTAACCAATTTTGCCAGCCAATCGAAGCCCGTCATGTAAGTTTGAATGGCATAAACCACCGAAGCCTCCTTTCCTGCATGGCGAAAATCATCGACTGTGGCAACACCTGTGAGAACATAAGCAAATAGAATGTACAATATCGTACATATCGCCAAAGAACCGAGAATGCCAATAGGCATGGCTTTCTTTGGATTTTTTGTTTCCTGAGCGGCTGTAGAAACGGCATCGAAACCGATAAATGCAAAAAATACAACTCCGGCAGCCCCCAAAACGCCCAAGATTCCGCCATAATTATGAGGTATTCCCTGTGTATCGGTATAAATTTGAGGTGCCGGAATGAATGGTGTATGGTTTGCCGGATTAATAAACGACCAGCCAATAACTATAAACAGAATAACGATGGCTATTTTTGTGATAACGATGATTGAATTAACCATCGATGATTCACGAGAGCCTTTTATCAGCAATAAACTTAATGCGGCAACAATAATAAAAGCGGGTATGTTCATAATGCCGTGAGAGACGACTCCCGAGGCATCGGTAAAGGTCTCAAAAGGCGAATGGCTCCAAGCAAAGGGGATACGCATTCCGATATATTCGAGCAATTTATTGAGATATTCGCTCCATGCAATACTCACCGTGGCGGCTCCGAGTGCATATTCCAAAACCAAATCCCAACCGATTATCCATGCAACCAATTCACCCATGGTTGCATACGAATATGTGTAGGCACTGCCCGAAATGGGTATCATGGAGGAGAGTTCGGCATAGCTCAAACCTGCAAGTGCACACCCAATTCCGGCGACTACAAATCCCAAAGTTACTGCCGAACCGGCATTATTGGCAGCCGCAGCAGCTGTTCTTACAAATAATCCCGCACCGATAATTGCTCCGATACCAAGGGCAATAAGAGCCCATGCGGTCAAAGTTCGTTTCATGCCGGTGTTTGTTTCGCGGCTTTCTTCGAGGAGTAATTCAACAGATTTTCTTTGAGTTAGTTTCGACATCGTTTGTTTTGTTGGTATGATGGATATTTCTCAGAGCGTAAATTATGCTATTTTATGGAGCTTTGTGTTTATGGTTGCTTGATATTTACTATTTTTTTTCTGCAAATTTTTCTTGTATGTATTTATTCATCCCTTCGGCAGCTTTTCGCCCATCGCCCATTGCTAAAATAACGGTTGCTCCGCCTCGAACAATATCGCCGCCGGCAAAAACATCTTCGATTGATGATTGCATATTCTCGTTCACCACAATAGTTCCCCATTTGGTTACTTCGAGGTTTTCGAGCACGGAAGGCACCAAAGGATTTGGCGAAACACCCACGGCAACCACCACCACATCAACATCAATCGTTTCCGTTACACCTTGAATAGGAACAGGTTTTCTTCGCCCTGAAGAATCCGGTTCGCCGAGTTCCATTTTTTGTAGAATCATTTTTTTTACAAAACCCTTTTCATCGGCAATGTATTCAATAGGATTGTGCAAATTTAAAAATTCAATCCCTTCTTCAATCGCATGATGCACTTCTTCGATACGAGCGGGCATTTCTTCGCGGGAACGTCTGTAAACAATAATTGCCCTTTCGGCTCCCAGACGCTTTGCTGTGCGTACGGAATCCATAGCTGTATTGCCGCCTCCGATAACGGCAACAACTTTCCCATTGGGTGCAGGCGTGTCCGAATTTACATTTCGTATTGCACCCATCAAATTAATGCGGGTAAGGTATTCGTTCGATGATAAAATATTAATGCTGTTTTCGCCGGGAATATTCATAAAATTGGGTAAACCGGCTCCGCTTCCCACAAAAAAAGCTTTAAAGCCTTCATTGCGCAAATCATCGAAATGTTTTGTTTTACCGACAATAAAATTTGGACGGAATCTAACGCCCATTTTCTTAAGATTTTCAATTTCAAAATCAATAATTTCGTTAGGTAAACGAAATTCAGGGATTCCATACTTTAAAACGCCTCCAATTTCGTGAAGAGCTTCAAAAACAGTAACATCGTAGCCGATGCGTGCCATGTCGGCAGCCCAAGCCAATCCGGCAGGTCCCGAACCGACAGATGCAACTTTCAATCGGTTACTTTTTGAGACTTCGGGGATAGAAATTTTCCCGCTGTTTCGTTCATAATCCGCAGCAAATCTTTCGAGAAAGCCAATTGCAACGGGCGGTTTCGCAAGTTTTACAGTATAAAAACAACTATTTTCGCATTGTTTTTCTTGTGGGCAAACTCGTCCGCAAACAGCCGGTAAAGTGTTTGTTTCTTTCAGTATGGCAGCAGCTCCGAGAAAATCTTTGAGTTCTATTTTTTTAATAAATTTTGGAATGTTGATATTCACAGGGCAACCATCGATACAAGTTGGATCGGCACAATCGAGGCATCTGCGGGATTCGTTGTAAGCTATTTCTTCGCTGATTCCCAGATTGACTTCTGAAAAGTTTGTATTTCGTTGCATTGGGTCTTGCTCTACCATTTGACAGCGGTCGAGCGAAGTTCTGTCTTTGGCTTTCAGATTTTTTCGTAATTCTTCCCGCCATTGTTGGGCTCTTTCAATTTTATAGTATTCTAAATCTTTCATTTTATTGATATTTATATAAATTATAATAAAAGTAGTTAGTAAATAGTAGTTAGTATTTAGAAAAAAAGCTGAAAATGAGGTGATTGTATATTTATAAAGTGCATCTATTAATTGCGTATAGTATATAAGTCAATGATAAATTGTGCCGAACTGCCGGATAATCTACGAAAATAAAAATAACAGAAAATCTTTATCCGGAAAAGATAAGATGAGCAGAATCGTTTCTGCAATTATTTGTGGGTTTTACAAGTTTGATATTCGTGAAAATGCACTGTTTCGTCATCTTTATATGCACTCAGGCGTTGGAGCATTTGGTCGAAATCAACCAAATGAGCATCAAATTCCGGACCATCAACGCAAACAAATTTTGTTTCGCCGCCGACTGTAACCCGACAAGCTCCGCACATTCCGGTACCATCGACCATAATTGTGTTTAAACTAGCCTGAGTGGGTACATTATATTTTTTTGTCGTTAATGCAGCAAATTTCATCATAATTGCCGGACCGATAACAATGGCTTCGGCAACGGGTTCTCGTTGCATAACAAGTTCTAAACCAACGGTTACCAGTCCTTTTTGACCATAGCTGCCGTCATCGGTCATAATAATAACTTCATCGGAATAATGTCTGATTTCGTTTTCAAGAATCAAGAGGTCTTTGTTTCGTGCGGCTAACACGGTGATAACCCTATTGCCTGCTTCTTTGTAGCCTTTGACGATTGGAAAAAGTGGTGCAATTCCGACACCTCCCCCGGCACAGAGAACAGTTCCTATTTTATGAATGTTTGTGGCTTTCCCAAGAGGACCGACAATGTCTAAAACCGAATCGCCTTGATTTAATGCAATAAGTTTCGCAGAAGTAACGCCAACTTCCTGAATAATAAGAGTTATTGTTCCGTTGTGCGTGTCTGAATCGGCGATGGTTAACGGAATTCGTTCGCCGTTATTTTCGACACGAACAATTACAAAGTGTCCGGGTTTGCGTGTTTGTGCAATTTCCGGTGCATCTATAACGAGTTTTGTAACTTTTTCGGATAAATTTTCTTTGCTTATGATTTTATTCATTGTATATTATTTTTTTTATTTGAATAAGTGCAAATTTATTATTTTATTGAATAAAATGAGACAATTTTCGATTGAACGCAAAAAAATATTCAAAAACCCTATTTTAAAGCAGATTATTTTCTGAAAAATATTAAAATAAGGGGATTTGAACGAATTAATAAATTTTCCGACAGTTGAGAAATAGAGTGTTTAAAAAGAAATTTTACTGCAAACAATCAATTTCGTATTTTAATTATATTTTAATAGATTTGTATTAACACAGAGAAATTTTGTTACACGATGTAATATAAACTGTTGG
>DYSM01000225.1 GCA_020718265.1 Draconibacterium orientale
GGTAAAGATTTTCATTGCTTTTTGTGTATCACGGATTTGAAATCCGTGTTACTAGTGTCATGTCAATCTTCAAATGACGCTACATTGTCCTACGGACGAATGCAGGTCAGTAGAGACTTTCCATCGTCCGATAGGACATGGAAACGTCAGAAGAGACTTGACATGACACTAGGTGTTGCATATACTAATAAAACCGCATGGCGGCTAAATATTAAAAAATCTCATATCTCATATCTCACATCTAAAATCTCATATCTCACATCTAAAATCTCATATCTAAAATCTAAAATCTCATATCTAAAAATCTACCAATCAATCGGCATGTAATCTTTCAGGAATTTGCCCGGATGTAGGTGCCGATATCATACAAACAATTTATTTTTCAAAGTATTATTTCCGTAATAATCGTGCAAGAAAACAGGAAACGCACTTAAAACCGCAACGGTTTCATCAATATCTATATATTTTTCCAATTGTTTTTGAAATATAATGGTCTGATTTTCTGTTCTTTCCGGAAATTCATACGTTTCGTTTACGATTAGATTCATTTTTTTAAGATGAAAAATAATAACCTCTGTCCATATTTTAAAATCATACCGTTTAAAGTGCAAAAATTTCGAAATACTGCTTCGAGATACCATATTTTTGTAGTCTGTATTAACTTTGCATTTAATTTTTAACTCTTTGAAAGTATCTTGATTTTCAATATGTTTTAGTGCTTCAACCATTGGATAACTCAAATATAATTTTCCTTTATCAGTTTCTTCGTTAAAAAACGCCAACAAAAGCCTGAGTTTGTTATCATCTGCATTCGTAGCATGCCCGTCATAATCAAAAAACATATAAATTTCGGCAAAATCAGACCTCTTGAATCCATTTAAAACATTTTTATTTATTTCGATGTCCTTCAATAAGTTATACGTATCCAAATCTTCATCCTCGGATATTTCAACATACATTTTGTAAATGGTTGTGCAATACACGCAAGTTACGATTGTGTTTTCGTTCACAAAATATTTGGTTAAACTATCAAAAATAGTTTTTTCCGTTTTTGCCCCCTCAAAAACAAATAGAATATTATTCGACATGGAATGTGCCTGCTTTATACATTTTTTCTATGTTGTGAGCCTCGCGAAGTTCTTTCGGCGTACACTTCGCAAGTGAGCGGATTTGTTTTTTTGACATCAAAAAATAACAATCCGGGCGTAATAAATCGTTCGTAATTATTGAAGTATTGTGTGTTGTGAGTACAAATTGGACACCGGTATCTTTTAATTTTTCTACAATCAAAGCAGATAACGAATGATGGTAAAACGCATCGAACTCATCAATAAAAAGAAACGAAACTTTTGATTTTTGTTTAATACTTTGATACCAAAAATAGAATAACTTCAGTGCACTTGTTCCGGTGGAGGCAACATCCGGAAACGAAAGTTGTTTTCCGCCAAAGTCGAATACTATTGTATTTTTACCTAAGTCAGACACAACTGACAATTTACATTCAACTCCGGCTTTGGTCAAAAAATCTTCAAAATCTTCAACATTATTATTATTTATGATGTCTTCAAATATTTTTTTTCCTCCGATTTCAAAGCCCATATTGGTTCTGTCCAGAAGTGTTCTGAAATACAACATCTGCTCTATGAATGTAAAAAAGGAGAGAAATGTGTTGTTGTCGTCGTTGTTTTCAAGTTCCGTGTTGTTTTTTATATATTTTAATACAGATAATTCTTTATTTTCAAGCGTTGTTTTTAAAGTTTCTGCACCTTTAAATCGGATGATTGCTTCTGTATTTTTACTTCTGTCAAAATAAACAAGTTCCTGGTTTTCAATCAAAAATCGTTCGTAAACTAATGTTTTATAGTCCGATTTTTTGTATTCGTAAACCACAATTTTTGAATCTAATAAAAACTCAAAATAAAACTCTGCCACGTTTGATTCGCTTTTTGCATTAAGATAGTTACGATATACAATGTCAAGCCGCTCTTTATCAGTTAAATGCTCGATAATATCAAAAATTGCCAAAGCCAAATTCGATTTACCTACGCCGTTGTGTCCGTAAATCAGTGCACTATTTACGATTCCGTTTTTAACACTGTCTTTATTGAACTCATAACCATTAACATTCGTTAAATCAAGTTCAAAGTCTTTTTCAAAACTTTTAAAATTTGAGACTCTAAATTTTCGAAGCATATCAAAGGATTTTTTGCAAAGATATGACAAAAATATTGCCGTAAAAAAAATACGGCAACAATTTTTGAATTTTACAAATACATTGTATCAACATCTCTTTCCTTACCAATCAATCGGCATGTAATCTTTCAGGAATTTGCCCCGGAGGTGGTTGCCGGTATTTATGCCGTCGAAGAGCGGGTCGAGCACGCGGGCGGCACCGTCCACAATGTCGAGTGGGGGCTGAAAATCGTGGGCTTGCTGTTTGAAGGTCGAAAGTTGCACGGGGTCTTCGTCCGTAACCCAACCCGTGTCCACGGCGTTCATGAAAATGCCGTCTTTGGCAAAATCGCTCGCCGAGGTGTGCGTGAGCATGTTCAGCGCAGCCTTTGCCATGTTGGTGTGCGGGTGTCGGTCGGCTTTTTTGAAACGGTAAAATTTGCCCTCCATCGCACTCACGTTTACGATGTGTTTCATGCCGGTATTTTCGCGGCGCATGAGGTTTACCAGCCTGTTTATCAGCACAAAAGGCGCAATAGAATTTACGAGTTGCACTTCGAGCATTTCGGGCGTGGGAATTTCGCCCAATTTCAGCCGCCACGAGTTTACGGTGCGCAAATCCACTTGTTGGAGGTCGGCATCGAGCTTGCCTTGCGGAAACACTTCGGCGGGTGCGAGGGCGTTGTCGAAACTGTACGGAATTTGCGACAGTTGTGCCGAAGCGCGTATGCCGATGCCTGTAACGCGCCCGTGCCAGCTCACCGGCAGCGCGTGTTCGGCAGTGGTGGCGTAGCCTTCCAACGCGCTTAGCTCGGCTTTGCAATGTTCAAAACTTGTGAGCAAATGTTGAGCTTTTTCGGGTAGTTCGCTTGCCGGTTTTTGCTCATTATCAAGCATGTGGGCGTAAAAACCTGCAGGACGGCGCACGGTTTGCGCGGCGTTGTTGATGATAATATCCAAACGGTGATAGTGTTGTTCCACATACATGGCAAAAATTTCGACACTCGGAATGTGGCGCAAATCCAAACCGAAAATATGCAGACGGTCGCACCAGTCGGCGTAGTCTTTTTCTTTGGCGAATCGCAGGGCGGAATCGTGCGGAAAGCGCGTGGTTGCAATCACCGTTGCACCCGCACGCAGTAGCATGAGCGTTGCCTGATACCCGATTTTGAGCCGCGAGCCGGTCATGAGTGCTACTTGTCCGCGCAAATCGGCGGTTTGGAAACGTTTTTTGTAGTTGAAATCGGCACATGCGGGGCACATCGTATCGTAGAAAAAATGCACTTTCGTAAATTCCGTTTTGCACACGTAACAGTTGCGCGGCGACGAGAGTTCGTTTTCCAAAACTTGTTCATGTTCAGGGAGTTCGAGCATTTCGGGTGCTTCAAAAACGCGTTCTGTTCTTGCTACTCGAATGCCGGTTTGGGCGCGGGTTTCGCGGTCGTTTCGGCGTTTGGTGTCTTTCAAAATTGCTTTTGCTTCCTTTTTGCGGCGTTCTTTTTCGTCGGCATCGGGGCGCGAGAGCAAGCCGGCGGCGGACATTAAATCTTTGCGCTGTTCTTGCGTCAGATACACAAGTTCCGTTGTGTTATTTACCAGATATTCAAGCGTTTGAATCGTTTTTTCGATTTCTTCCGCAGAGATATTTATGTTGATATTTTTTTCGCTCATGGGTGATTTTCAAAAATGCAAAGGTAACTGTTTTTTGCAAAATCGAAGAATTAAGCTGCGGTTCAAATTTTCAGTTCGCTTTTCATAATGTTTTCAAATCGAGTATTGCTGATAGGATGATGACTGATGATTTTTCCGTTGTAAATAATTGAAAATGAACCAAATGCACAGGGCGATTGTTTAACGTCTTCGGCATTCCGAAGTTCAATTAAGCGCGTATTAATGTTTAAACGTTGTGCTGTTTCGATAATCGCATTGATATTTTTTTCAGTATATGGGCATTGTACCGAACGCAGAATGTTCAATCCGTCGTTATATTTTTAGGGAACCGTGTCAATCGTTTTGCGAAACGCAGGGCTTTCAGCGTTTTCATCGAATTTCAAGACCAATAATTCAAAATCAGGTTTCGCTTTGTCGCAAATTTGAAAACCATTTTTCAGAAAAATTTTGTTATCTGCCATAAACGAACCCTTTCGAGTAACGACACAGCCACGCCGAGCATTTTTTGTTCTTTGGCTTCGTTTATGCACGTTTCCAACAAATGCGAAGCGTACCCTTTGCCTTTATACTCTTTTTTGAAACCCGCAAAAAGGCATTGAATAAACATATATCCGTCTGCATTCACCGGACGATGTGCGTATTTTCCCGGCATGTATTCCATCATACCTTGAGAGATTCCGTTTTTTGCAATAAAAGCTTTGATTCTCAATCCTTTGGGATAATACTCGCTGTACCAATCAATTTTTTTTCGGAGCTCAACATGTTTATCCGCATCCTTGTATCCGCAAACGCTGTATTTTGCAATCGTTTCAGGCGTAAATTCAACGAAATCAACTTCTTCCATAATTTTATGAATTAAACAGATTTAGCAAGAAAAACTATAATATGCTGATTAACTTTGAGATACATTCAGTCTTTGTAAGAAAACCTATAACACTTTGAAATACAATACGATATAGCAAAATTAAGATTTAAATGTTTTAAGAGAATCTGTTGAAATTAAGTAGAAATTCGTTTGAAACTAAAAAAAACAATGAATGACTATTTTTTAACTATTGAATGACCACTAAATGACAAAACATTC
>DYSM01000014.1 GCA_020718265.1 Draconibacterium orientale
ACGCGTTGGTCTTTTCCAATTATTTGGATAAAATAAGTGCCTGAATTTAAGTTATTTAATTGAATTGTTGGTTCGTCTAATAATCCTGATTGAACTAATTTGCCAGAAATATCAAAAATTTGATACGAAATTTGTCCTGTCAAAGGCATATCCACAGATAGGAATGATTTTGCCGGATTCGGATACAAGTTTAATGTATGTTCTAAGCTGTTTTCAACCTCAGCCTGTGCCCCCGTTAAATATAACGAAAATGTTTTGGTTTGCGTAATGTCAATATAACCTGAAGTTGTCGGATGTCCGTTGGAAACGGCTTCCCAGAGTTGCTGACCTCCATACGGGACATCGCCGAATGACGTACTGCCGAAACCGGTATTCTTGGTTATGCCTTGAAATGTTACTTTTGTGCCCAGAGCGTTACTTGTCAAAAAAGTTCCGGAAGCAGAATAGACTCTGAATGTGATATAGAAAAGCCCTGCTACATCGTCGCTTGCGGCAAGCGAAACGCCGTCAGAATAAACCGCTTGTACGGCATAATTCAAATTTGCAGGCGTTGTTATGTCTGTATAAGTGTTTACATCTGCGCCTACTGAGGTTATTTTTGTTGTTCCTCGGTAAATATTATAGCCCGTTAAGCCGCGCGTTTGTGCCGGAGTATCCCATGTTAATTCGATTTCAAACTGAGAAAGTTGTTCGGTATTTACGCTCGCATCCAAAGTTGACGGAGCAGCAGGATATGTTGTTGAACCACTTGGTATAATGTTGATTACAGCCGAATTATCTAAATTGAATCCGTTCACATCTGTAACGGCGTAAAATCCGTTTGAAAAGCCTGACCATCCGAAATTAAAATGGAAGTAATCATTTTCATCATATCCGCTACAAACGAAAGCATGTCCGCCGTCAGTCTGATGCGAACCGCTGTAATATATTGGTTTTCCGGCATCTATTTGTGGTTTTAAAACCGTATTTATCCAATCGTACTGCGTGTAATTATCTTTATCGACATACGAACAAGACGAGCTTATTTTAAAATATGACGTTAAAGCGTTTGGTACATTTTGCGAATACGCACCTGATCCATCGGGACCGTACATCATGCTTACGGATACGCCAAGATGGTACAATAACAGAGCGGTATATTCAGTCGGTTCCGTATTGGGCATTAAATTCCAGAAATAAGCCGAAGTAGCGAAATTAGCAGAAAGCGTTCCGTAAGGGTAGATATAATAAGATTTCGAGCTACTTCCTTGTATCGGGTACGACCAGTATTTCAGTATTATTCCCATGGCAGTTGCTACGCATCCGGCAAATACTTTTCCGTTCCCCGCTTCACTTGCTTCATCGGCGGGGCATCGGTCGTTCCAGCCTGCTCCTTGATCCCACAAAATATCGCCGCATAACGGAGATACCGATTTAGCTCCTTTTGTTTCCCTAATCGTAAAGGATTCTGTGTTATACGTTTTCCATTGTTTCGAGATTTCGGCTGCTTCTGAAATTTCGTGCGTTTTTGCATACTCTATTTGCAATGCATATTTTTCCATCCACGAAGACAAGTTATCCGGTTGATTATCCGCACGGTATTCATTGTCCAAAGAATATCCGAGAACGGGGTAAAATCTATCGTCTGCCGACACGATTACGAAACCTTTTTGAGCTGTATTCTCGAAAACGTAGTAAACAGTTTCGCTGTTTCGCGCTTCAATGTGCATTAAACTCAATTGAATTTCAATATTTTTATCTTTTTTTTGTTGAAGAAGATAGTTGTTAGCTGTAAGCAATGCTTCACCAACCGGTATTTGCTTAGCAAAACCGACTGATACGATAAACATTGCGACAATACTCAAAAGAATAGTTTTTGATCTCATATTTGAAACTTTTTATTGGTAATTTGATACCGTAAAGATACAAAAAAAATATATAGTTGCGTTACAACATTTAATATTATTGTATTTTTTTAAAAATCACTCCGATTTACAACAAAAAAGGTTGCCGAATCCGACAACCTTTATGTTTAGAGAACGTTTTCTGTCTAATTTTTTTGGATTTTTTTAGCAACAACGCCTTTTGAGGTATAAACTTTTGCAATATAAGTTCCTGTCGGAAGATTGCTCATGTTTATCATTGATTTTGAAGAACTTAATACAAGACTTCCGCTAACATTATACAATTCAATTTTAGTCATACCTGATGCCGAAATGTTCACAAAATCAGTTACCGGGTTCGGATAGACCATTGCTGAAACTAAACTGACAGCACCGTTTGATGTTGGTATTGCATCCGGCAACGGAACTTCGATACCTTTTACCAAAATGAAATTGTCCGTAATTGGGTCATGAGTTCCTGTCGGGTCATCGCGCATGAAAATTCCGGGTTCGCCGTCCCATTGATATTGCATGTAAAGTTTTGAGTCAGCATTTTTTGCAAGAGTACAGTATATATTTTCAGCATTTGTTCCATCAACAGATGTTACATCCAAAGGAAAATACCACATGCCGTCTACTTTTTGAGAAATCAAAATATGTTTGAAATTTTGAGCCGAAGGTGACGCATCTGTTTTCAAATAATCGTCGCCTTCCATAGTTGCAGAGTATGAAACATATACATTTTCACTTTCATCAAGAGCGATTGAAGGAAATCCGCAATATCCGCCGAAACCATAAGCTCCGGAACCTGTAATTTCCAGAACATTACTTCCGTCGATGTCAGGAGTATAACCAATCCATTGTTCATCTTCTGCTTCGGGCGAAACGTATAATTCGTGGAAACTCGTTGTAGAAGCTCCTGAGGTATAAACGCCGGCTGCCATATCATCGTTCCAATAACCGATGAAATTATTATACCCGTAGAAATAACTTGCAACGTCATCTGTTGCATCATCATCCAATACTAATACCGTTGAATACGCTACGTGAACTGTTCCGTTATCATCCACAACGACATCGGCTCCGTTTACGGTTGTGCATGTATCGGCAACTGCGTCTGCATCTTTGTCAATCAGAACGCCTGCGCTCCACGAATATAAATCTTGCGGGAAATCTGCAATAATTTTTTTAGTCCAAGTTGAACCGCCGTCCGTAGATTTGAACAATGTGAAATCGTTCATTAAATCGAAAACGACAATAGCAACGACTTCGCCGTTCGCATCAATAGCATAAGAATCGCCGCCGATACCGTCGAAGAATTCCGAAGTTATACCGGTCGGTTGAACCAAACCGCCCCATGTTGTGCCGCCGTCTGTTGAGCGAATATAGACCGGACAAGGTTTCTGACCGTTGAATATGACTTCCGAATCAACAACGCCGAATACGTGAATTGTATTTCCGGAAGAGGTTGCACGGGGCCAATAAAGTGCTTTGGATTGTGCCACAGGCGCAGCGGTCCAATTCGTGTTGTTGGTTCCTTTTACTTGTTTCCAACCGTAATAACCTCCTGCTGTACGGGCATGATTCACAACAAATTCGTTGCCGTTATCTAAGGCTACAATTGCGGGCCAACCGGTTCGTGTTGTTCCTTCGATACGCACATTGCCGTCGAAACTTGCAAATTTCCAGGCACTTCCGTCGAAATAGTTATAACCTGTTCCGCGTTCGGCGGCAGCCGGCATTGTAGTGCCGTGGTATTGAGTCCAGACAGTGGAGAGTGTTCCGTCGCCGTGATTTATTAACCGACGTGCAACGCCGTCATTGGTTTGTAAATCGTAGTTTGTAAGCCCAACGGTTTCAGCTAGCGGAATTTCTTTTGAATTCAGACGTGTGTAAGACCCGTGTGCTTTCACTTGTTTTTGGTTCGATGCGGGAAACGCTTTTGGTCCCGGTGCAACTTGTGCAAATGCAAACGCACTGAGCAACAAGCTGACTGAAAGTAAATAGAATTTTCTCATGATTGAAAGATTTAATTTAAGAAAATATAAGGAATATTTTGGATGCAACAACCGAAGTTGTTGCATTTTCCGAAATTTATTTTTTATCCATGTCGTCATCGTAATTTGGTTCTTCCCATCCGGTTTTACGGTGTCCGGAAGTGCGATATTTGCCGATTAATCCTCCGATTGAATCGGTTACCATGACTTCAAAACTAATGCTGTCCGCTGTTGCATCCGTAATTCCGGTACTTTTTACAAACACTTTGCTGTTTGTTATGCTTATCAGATTTGATTTTGATGTCGGATTCAAATTGCTTCCTGTTACATCGCCGGCATCAGCACAGTCAAACGTGTAGGCAGTCATATTAGCTTTGTTCTTAATTCTAAAGCGAAATTTATACGAGGCACCTGCACCTCCGGACGGGTGTCCGGTTTTGTTGTCAATCCAAATTGAATCACCGGTCGGATTATAGGATTTATTGTAAATATACAAAATATACGGAACACTGTCGCTGATGGCAGCTCCGGTGGTGTCGTAATCATTCACGTACCATTCGCCTGCCAAAGGATAAGCATCGGAATATTTGAGATCGCTGTCCCAAGCCGGATAGGTTTCACATGCAGTGAAGAATCCTACCGATACGATTACTGCGATAAAATATATTAATTTTTTCATTTTGAATCCTTATTGATTAAAATTGATTAAACGTTTATTATTAATTTTACTTCGACCAATCGAATTTCTTTTGAATTACTTCGCCGTCGGTGGATGTAAACATAATTGTGAACGTAATTTTCGTTCCTACGCGTACGGCTGTTCCTGTGTAAAATCCTTTAGTTGAGTGAATATCCGGTACAATTCCATAAGTTCCGTCTCCCTTGTCGGCAAACCAAATCGGAACTTCGGTTCCTATTTCTTGATAGACGTTTTTAATCATCCAATATCCGTTTATCTGAGCTTTTTCTATACTTGTCTTATAGGCAAATCCTTTTTTATAGTTTCCGGTGATGTCCACATCGTAAGGTTCGCCGTCATGAACCAGTACTGCTCGATATGCCTTAGTTGCCCAACCAAAACCGTTTGAAGCCTGATAGGTTACGGCATAAAAATCGGCAGTCTGCGGATCAACAACACCTTCCAAGATTGTATAATCTAAAACAGTATCGCCTGCCATAGCCATGATTCCCTGCTCAACATAAGTTCCGCCGATGGTCATTTCCATTACGGGTTCACCTAAAAGGGTTACAACCGGTTTTGTCGAAACGATTGATATATTGTTGGTTGTATCCTTATCAATTATTAATTCGCATGCTTGCAATGTAATGAGAGCCAACATTGCAGGTACGAGTATTATTTTAACAATTCTATTTTTCATATTGACTGATATTTAATTTATTCAACAGACGGATTAGCAACTTCCCACCACACAGGAACATTCAAACCGACAGTTGCCGGAATGTTCGGATTTTTACTGCGTTCGGTTGCCGAAAACAAAAGGCGTTTAGGGAAACGTTCCGGCGGCGCGAGAACACCTTGTACAGACACCGTAAAATATCCCAAATAATCAGACACATAAGTCGGTTGATCCCAATTGTCATTTTGTGGGCTCATCGGACTTTCTTTTGGAATATTGGTCCGATTATGTTCAAAAAAGGCTTCCAAGCCTTGTCCGTTTGCCATAGCAACCCATTTTTGCATCATCAAAACTTCATATTGTTCTGTTTTTGTGCCGGTTACAGGGAACGCTGCATAACCGAATTCGCCGTAGATACTTGACTCTGCATCTGCAACAGTTACACCATATCGAGCGCAATTTAGCCCAACGGCTTCTTTATACATGGCTTCAACGGTTGTTGCGGCTTCGCCTCGCATCATAAGAGCTTCGGCTTGTAAAAACTTCGATTCAGACGCGGAAATAAAATAAACCGGATCCAATGCACTCATGTTGGGTGCTGAAAAATCGGGTTCACCGCCGCCGTAAGAGTTGAAATTATCTCGGTAATCGCCTTGCCAAATGCCTTTGTGTCCGGACTCAGGCGCAGTGAAGATTTCGTCTAAGCGCGGGTCGGATTTCTCTACTAAGTATGTTAAGAACGTGTTGCTTGCACGCAAAGCCCCCGAACCGCCTCGAAGATTTCTTTCATACCAGTAATTGCCTTTACCCACCTCGTCTTTGAAATCTTTAAAAGTAGCATCTATATTTAAAAAAGCAGCATTGCTGTTATACAGCTCATTGATGCCTTCCAAACTTTCAGTCGGACGTGCAAAACGTTGACGGATATACATTTTCAGCTTTAAAGTGTTGGCAAATGCAACCCAATTGTTCATGTTTCCTTGAAATATGAGGTCCGAATCGTATAAATCCTTTGCAGTACCGTCTGTATATAATTTTGATAAAGCTTCGTTGATACGCGAAATAAGCACATCATAGACTTGCGGTCCGGTTTCAAACGTTGCAGGCTTCACTTGCAACGCATCAGAAACAGGTATTTGGTCCCACAAATCAGCCATATTTTGGTAAACGTAACATTGCATCACGGTTGCGGCGAGATAATAATCCCAATTTTGCTCCTCTGTTGCGCGTTGTTTTACCCATTCGTAATCCATAAGCGTTCCCGTGTAAAGATAGCCCCATCCATAAATGTCGTAGCCATAATCACCTGCCTGAACGCTGTAACTGTCTTCGCCCATGAAACCGGGTTTATTGATGTCGGATGTCCAATGTTGTGCCCAAATTGCACCAAGCGACATGAAACCACCTCCGAACACGGATGCTGAACTTTCGAGGGCTGCGGGAAATACCAAATCTAAACGAGACTCCTCAGTCATACTCGGATTGTGGTTTACATCCAAATACTCCTGACACGATGATAATGTAATGATTATCAGCAGAAATGCTATTATTTTATATTTCATTTTCATTGATTTTTATGATTAAAACTTGAATGTAACGTTAAAACCAAGAGAACGAACAGATGGTGTTGCACCAAATTCTCCGAAATCGGCAGTTAAATCGTTCCCGTAAGTTGTTAATTCCGGATCCACAAAACGATTTTCGGAAGGTGTCCACATTAAAAGGTTATTTCCGATAATGCTCAGGCTTGCTCCGCCCAAAAATATCTTATCGAACCATTTTCTCGGCATATTATAAGTTATACTCAGCGAACGGAATTTGACAAATTCTTTGGGAATAATTTCGTGTCCGCCAACAAGTTCGCCGCCACGGTCGTAGTATGAATCGGCAGATCCGCCGAGTACGTCGGACATTACTGGTTTTGTATTTTCAACATAAATCGGATTTCCGTCTGCGTCTTTGCCAATTTCCATTACCGAATTTGGAACAATAAACGGTTGTCTGTCATTATATAAGGTCATCGGTGAAATTCCGGTAAAGTAGGTCATGCCTGCTGTGCGTGAGTGTAATACGCCACCTTTGCGGAATTCAAATAATGCACTGATTCTAAGATTTTTGTATATTGTAACATCATTATTTAAGCCAATAATGTAATCGTGTTCCGATTTTCCGACATAAATATAGCCTTCATCTGCAAGTTGCGGAATGCCCTGAGGGCTTACAACAATGTGTTCAACGCCTTGCGGGTCTTTCCAAACCAGAGGTTTAGACGATTCGAAGATACCGACCGAAGACGGGTAGCCAAATTCATTGCCTTCCGGATAGGCTCGGAACCAATGTTCTGTTCCGCCGAGTAAGCCCATTAAATCCACTTTATCCAATTCGCCGTTCAAAGTGAGCAACGATGATATATTCTTTGCAAAATTCAGCGAGAAACTCCACTCAAAATTCGGACGTTTTACCGGCGTGAGCGAAAACAGAAGTTCAACACCTTTGTTTCTTAATTCGCCCAAATTCATGGTTTGATAGCCGTAACCGGAGGTCGGAGCGAGTTCCACTAAGAAAATCATATCTGTGATATTCTTTTGATAAACACTAAAATCTATACCTACACGGTTGTTCCAGAAACGCATATCGGTTCCGATTTCGATTTCAGAGGTTAATTCGTTACTTAAATTCGGATTTCCGACTAAATCATTCAGAGAGAAGCCGTTCGTATTACTTGGCAGCGGAAAGCGTCCAGGATTGTAGAAGTTTGGATACACTTGGTACGGGTCAGCGCCGTTTCCGGTTTGCCCCCAACTGATGCGTAATTTTCCGAGAGGAATAATTTTCTTAACAGACTCAAACATTTCGGAATACACATATCCGAAGTTTACACCCGGATAGAAGAAGCTTTGATTTCCAATCGGAAGCGTTGAATTCCAGTCGTTTCTGCCGTTAAATTCTAAATTGAAATAACCTTTATAGTTGAGCGAAATGTTGCTGAACGCTCCGATTAAGCGCGACAAACTTCGTCCTTCGCCTACAGCCGGAATGCTTGCACCGTTAGTCAAATGATAAAAGCCTTCGATACTCAAATCTGAAACTGCTGCAGATATTCCTTTGCTATACTCTTGACTCAAATTATGTCCGACAAGTATTGAAAAGTCCAAAGCCTCATCGAAAAAAGTGTGCTGATAGGTAACAATAAAGTCGGAAGTTAATTGACTTGTCAGAGCTGCGTATTCAGAGACGTAGCCGATTTCATCATCGTAATCATCGTTAAATCCGCCTTCGCTTGCCGGTTTATTCTTGCGAACTGCACGCCATTGCTTAGTTTGTCTGTTTGCGACATCGGCACCGATACGGTAAAGTACCGACATGTGCTCATTTGGCTCGTAAGAAAGTTGCACACGACCGAATACGCGGTCTTCGTTATTTTCGTTCCCGTTTTCAAACAAGGGCCAATACGGATTTTCGGTGTAAGGACTGTAATAAGTGTCTTTATTGAAAAAAGTGCCTCTGTAGTCTGCCATTTCCTGTATCGGAATATCGCGCGGTTGCTGTAAAATATTATTCCAAACCGATTGTCCGCCTTGACCTGTGGGCACAAATTTATTTTTCTTATTGACATAATTAACGGTAGCCGAGCTGCTGAATTTGTTTGTCAATTTCGTAGAGCCGGTTACGGTAACGTTATTTCTGTTGTAAGTGTCGAAATTATACGGCATGATTCCGTCGTCCATAACGTTTGAATAGGACATAAAATATGATGTATTTTCATCGCCGCCGGCTACGTTTATTGAATTTTGATACGTATAACCTACATCAAAAAAATCGGCTACGTTATTTGGTAATGCCGAATACGGTTTAATGAGGCGTTGTCCGTCCACATTGTGTCCCCAGTAACGCCATTCATCATCAAATTTCGGTCCGTAACTTGTGTTTTCACGTTGATCCCAATTTCCGAATATACCTTGTCCGTACACATTCTGTAATTGCGGCAATCTCAAGGGTGTTGAAGCCTTTATGGAGCTGGAAATTGTAATTTCTGTGCCCTTTGCTTTGTTCGATTTTCCTTTTTTTGTGGTTATTACAATCACACCTGCGGCTGCACGCGAGCCGTATAAAGCCGTCGCTCCTGAGCCTTTCAGGAATGTAATTGATTCTATGGTTTCAGGGTCAATGTCATTCGCCGGATTCCCAAAGTCAGTTCCGCCGTTCAATGACGTACTTCCGCTCATGTTATTGTTTATCGGAACGCCGTCCACGATGTAAAGCGGTTGATTACTGCCGTTGAATGTTGAAAATCCGCGTGAAATTACACGCGTTGATGAACCGGGTGCTCCGGATGCAGACGAAATCATAACACCTGCAACTTTTCCTTGCAAAGCATTCAACGCAGAACGGTCTTTTGTTTCTGTTAAATCTTCTCCGCCGACAGTCGTAGATGCGTATCCGATGCGTTTTTCGTCTTTTTTCATTCCGATAACGCTGACTTCAACAACACCGACATCCACCACATCTTCTTCCAATTCAACATTTATGACCGTTTTGCCCTTAATCTCAATTTCCTGAGCTTTCATACTTACGAAAGTGAAAACAAGCGTTTTTGCTTCTGCGGGAACATTTAGGGCATAATTTCCGTCAGTATCGGTCATTGTAGCTACTGTCGGAGCTTCTTTTACGGAAACCGTTGCTCCGGGCAAGGGCATACCGCCTGGGTCGGTTACGTTTCCTATAACCGTGGTTTGTGCCACCGCTTGCGCCCAGAACACAAAACCGACAAACACGAGTAATAATTTTTTCATACTGATTTTGTTTGACATAACATTTAGAATTAGCAAAAGTAAGAAAAAAAAATTGCCGAACAAATATAATCTGTTAATTTTTCTTTGCAGTAGTTTGATATTTTTAACATCAAACGTTTTCAGGTTAGATTATGAAATAAAAAAAGGTTGCACAAGGCAACCTTTTTTTTATTTCATAATACAATAAAGTTTGATTTATTGTGGTAATATGTGAGTTACCGTATAGGTATTTCCTGATTTTACAACCTTCAAAAATTTGTATCCGACACCGCCAATTTCGTAAGTATCAACTTTTGTCATATCGAATACGCCTGTGAAAGATTGCAGAGCAGCACCGGGCGCGCCTACAACAAAGCTGTAATCAACTTTTTCGCTTGCAACAGAGTATGGATCAACTTCTACGAAATAGGTTCCGTCGGGAGTATCAGATGTTAACAAGGTATGCTCAGGATTTGCGCCTGTCGCACCTGCCCAACCGTCAAATACTGCGGTAGCAGCTTCATCCACGATTGCCATATCGAAATCATCATCCTCTGCTGACCATCCGAATTCAAATTCTGCTCCGGGAGCTTTTACTGTCAAATTTAATTTCGGATTTACGGATTTCGGATTCAGCAAATAGCGTTCGCCGACAAGGAATGCGCCGACTTCCAAACGCAAATTTTCGTCTAATTCAGGCATGTTGTCCGCCTGAACAATGATCATGATTTCAGCTTCGGTGTAATACGCAGGTATTGTAACGGACACAGGTTCGGGTTCGTCATTAATTAGCTCATAATTAATGTCATAAATGTCAATATTTCCTTTGGTTTGCAATGTGTCGAAACGCACTGCAAATGTAATCGGTCTGTCGACAGGCTTATCAAGTTTAATGGTATAAATAATTGTATCACCTTCGACAATTTCGCTGCCCGAAAAATCGGTCGTGAATGTCGCAATCGGATACCCGTCCGGACTTATGGGCGCAGTCAATTCGTCTTCCTGACATCCGGCAAAAGCCAATACTGCCAGCGCAAGTGTTGCTATTTGATATTTAAAAAATGTTTTCATTACATTAAAAATTTAATTGATAAAAACTACTGTTTAACATAAGTGCTCTTGTAATAACGACATTTATCCGGGTTGGTAACACAGATAGAATACTCAATGAATAGAGTGTTTCCGTCGGCACTTCCTGTTGCTGTTCCTTCTACCCAGTTTGAGTACGTATCTACAAGGTTTTGACCGGGAACGGACAATTCATCACATTTGTTATAGAATGTAAAACCCGGATTTCCGCCTAATGATGACACAGACCAGTGTCCAACCCGACCGGTTCTGTATTCTTCAATTCCGGTTTTGGTGATTTCCTCAGTCCAATTTAATGTTGTAACACTGCCATCATAGCCTGTGTACTCTGTCGTAACATCATAAGTACCCTCAAAATGCGACAAGCAACCGTAAACAAGTTTAATTTTAGTCGGTTTTCCGTTTCCGATTACATTAGTTCCGTTTGCTTTTGCGAAAAGGACAATTGTCGGGTCAGACGGCAGCGGTGCAACGATACCTGCTGTGAGCATGGTTACAGAAAGTTTGCCTAAATAATTTCCTGCTTTTGTCAATTTCACGCTCGAATCATTTATTCGATAGTGCGTTCCTTCAATTGCCGTAGAAGAATCGTCCACGTCAAATGTAACAGTTACATCTTCGGTTAAATCCATTGAGGACGGTCCTTTGATTTTCAAGAAAACATCAAAGGTATATTCGTCGCCTGTTGCAACTTGTGAATACACGATGTTTTCTTTTTCAAAGCTCGCTAAGTTCGGACCTGCGCTGTTCAAGTCGAGTGTAGTGTCATCTTGGAAAAGCTCGCAAGAGCCTAAGAATAGTACACCCAATGCTAATATTGCTAATTTTAAATTTTTCATACTTCTTGATATTTAATTAGTTAGCCCAAAATATTTTGGATGTAAACACGTTCGGTTGGCTCGGAACATTTCCTCCGTTAGAAGAAATTTCGCTTGCGGGATATGCCAAACGCACAGGTCTGTCGATAGAAGTGGCTTTCAACGAAATCGGTAAATCCGTCGGAAATCCTGTTCTGCTGTAATCAAACCACGATTGTTCCGCATTGATACCGTTTACGGCAATCCATTTTTGAGTAATAATGGCTTCTAATTTATTTGTAGAAGCTGCCCATCCTACATTAACTTTGGCTGCCGTGTAATATTCTGAAGCATCACCTGCGTCTAAAAAATCAAACGATGCTTGAATTCCGCTCTCGTAGAAATTTTGTGCAGAACCGGCAATGTAGCCGTTTAATGCAGCCTCAGAGAGATTGAAATACAATTCAGCCAAAGTATAGATTGTTGCACTCATGTCGCCGGATTTGAGAATGCCGGGCCCGATGTTTGAAACATTTTCAGGGACAAACGCATCCAAAACCGGTGAGTCATAGTTTGTCAAACCTTGCATTACGCCGAGGTGCCCTGTTCCGGGTTCTTCGTAAATAGAACTGATACGAGGGTCGCCGGTGTTTTCAAGGTAAGTTATGATAAAATCTGTTGCACAAGTTGCTTTGCTTGAAGCTGTTTGTGAGCCGGAAGCATCGGAACCTAATTCGTCCCACATCGGGTTTTGCTTATCTACTTGGCCTTCAATATAACCGGGATTGATTGCAACATCGCCGAAATAATAACCTGAACCTTCTGCCTCAATTTTTGCAAATTCTGCGGTTATGTAACTTTCTCGTCCGCTCATGCTCATCTGACGTGTTAAAATTCTAACTTTCAGCGAGTTGGCAAATTGTTTCCACGACATCATTTCGCCTTGGAATACAGCATCCGTTTCTTCCGGGTTTTCGGCTGTTTCAGGTGCATTTTCAATCACTTCTATTGCTGCTGTCAGGTCATTCATAATGCCTTCATAAACAGTTTGTGATGCATCGTATTTTGGAGTAGCATTGAGGCTTCTGCCCAAAGCTTCCGAATACGGCACATCTCCATACGTGTCCACAAGAATTTGGTAATGATACGATTGCATAATCATACCGATTGCTTTGTAATAAGCGTATTTTGAATCTTCAAGATTTACGAGAATTTCGTATTGCTTCATAGCATCGGCATACGAGCGTTCAAAAACTTGTTCGTAAAACGTAGAAGTTACAGCATACAAAAATTCGTCTTCATACCACGAAAATCCGTCACTTTGACTCCAATTGTACATAAACATGTTTCCGAGGTGGTTGATACCTCTGTCTTGTTGCATGATTGAAGCTGTGTAAGCTTGCCCAACGGGTAGTACCAAACCGGGCGAAACGCTGGTAGGGTTGTTGGGGTCGGTATTCACGTCCAAGAACTCTTGGCATGAACCCAATGTTATTACTATCAGAAATAGTAATGCTATTTTTTGAATATTTTTCATATTTGATTCATTTAAAATTCAAGAACTATGTTTCCTCCGAACGAACGTGTAGGCGGTGTTTGGAAATATCCTCCGACACCGATAGAGTTTGTTCCATAAGTTGTATTGTTAAACTCCGGGTCAGCAAATCGATTTTCTTCAGGCAACCATGTCATTAGGTTACGTGCGATAAATCCGACTTTAACCTTTTGGAAGGGCGATTTTTCAATGATAGTCTTCGGTAATTCATAACCAACAGCCAATTCTCTGATTTTTAAAGCAGTAGCGTCTTTAACGTAGTTTGATCTTACGTTATTGAAGTTATTTTGCCAGTAACCCATAACGCCTTGGGCAATCGGTACATTTGTATTTGCTTCGTAAACGCCTTCTGCAACTTCAATTACCGAGTTTGGAATAACGTAATCTTGACGATTTGCTGATACGCTTTCCATTGAACGTCCTGTAAATTCCATTGCATCTGAACCTTGTTCGTAATACACGTGTCCGGTACGATAATCCAGTGTTGCTGAAACAGAGAAGCCTTTGTAAGACATCGTTGAATTTGCACCGATAATGTAGTCCGGAGTTGTTTTACCAAGCGCCGTCATACCTTCAGCTTCAACAGGATAACCGCTAACGGCATCCACTACGATACGTCCTTGCGGGTCTGTTTTGTAAACGTTGGCTTTAATTTGCGGGAATGGCATATCTTTTATTGCATAGATACCCCAACCTGTTCCGAAATCAACGAGCGTAACTTCATCTAAGCCGTCTTTGATTTCTTTTACAATGGTTTCCGAAGATGTGTAAGTTAAGTTAACATCCCAACGGAATCCGCCTTTGTTTACAACTGTTCCTGTCAATGCTAATTCCAAACCTGTTCCGCTAAGTGAACCGATGTTCGTCAAAAAGCTGGTGCTGCCCGAAGCAACTGAAGGTGTTGTAAAGGTAATCAAATCGGTTGTATTTGTGATAAAGTAAGATGCGTTAAGTGAAATTCGGCTTTTGAAGAATGCTAAGTTCAAAGCAGCTTCGGTCGTATTTACTTTTTCTTTTTTGATATTTGCATCTACAGCGGTTCCGGCAAGGAAGAATCCGTTAATGTTTCCGTAAGGGAATGAACCGGAGAATGTTCTGTTATCTTCTTTTTGTTGATAATAACGTTCGTTGATTTGATATGCAGCTAAGTCATTGTAAACTGTAGAGTTACTTAACATGATTTTAGCATAAGAAAGCACACTGTTGTCTTTCAACGAAGCAATTGCATCCGTCGGAACAAAAGATAAACCTACCGAAGGATAGAAGTAACTGTTGTTGTCAGCCGCAAGGGTTGAAGTCCAGTCATTACGTCCGGAGAAGTTCAAAAATATATATTGGTTATATCCAAATGTGAAATCGCCAAAGAAACCGTAAGAACGTTTTTTCGATTCGTCCACGCTGCCTACAAGTTGTCCTGTTCCGTTTGAAATATCATAGAATCCGGGAATACTCAAATTGTCTGCACGCAGTAAACTTGAACGATTTGCATACAAATAATTTGTAGCACCTAAGATCGTTTTTAATGTAAAAGTGTCCGAAAATTTTCGATCTAATGACAACAAAGCATCCATGGTGTACGAGCTTGTTTGAAATTCTGAATCTTCCACAAAAGAAGACACCGGATCCATTGCCGATTTCAAAATAGGGTCATATTCTTGTGCTGCACGCCAATTTTTGCCGTTGCCCCATGTATTGTTTACACCTATTCGAGTCGAAAAGTGCATCCAATCAAAGAATTCGTAATTTAAGCTCATGTTACTTACCAAACGACTTGTGTAGTCAATATTTCGGTTGGTTCCGATTGCCCAATACGGGTTTTGATAGTATGCGTTATAATAATTGTCGGCATAAGCATAGCTTTCAGGATTTTCCCAATCCTTGTAATCTGCCAACGGAATGTTCGCGGGTGTATTGAGCACAAACCAATACAACGGACGATCTTGGTGTCCGATAGTGCTTCCGACAACATCAGTTGCATCGTTTAAGTAACTTGTTGTTACCGCGAGAGTTGCTTTGCCGATTTGTTTGCTGGCATTTACACGAAAATTATTACGTTGATATTTATCATCCAAAACAATACCGGTCGAACGTTGGTCGTTTGCAGACATATAGAACGAACTCGTTTGGTTACCGCCGCTGAAATACAACGTGTTGATTGCGGTAAAACCTTTTTGGTAGAAATTCAACAAATTGTCTTCAACCGGCGCGTAAGGCACAGCTTGGTATGAGCCGTCGGCAAATACCGGACCGATTTGACGAGTTACACCGTCAAATCGCGGACCCCAGTTTGTGTTTTCAACATTATCATAAGCACCGTCCCAACCTGTTCCATATTTATCTTGGAAATCAGGCATATACGCAACTTCTTCCATCGTGTAGGACGTGTTAAGTCCAACTGTCAGTTTTTGACCTTTGTTACCTTTTTTGGTTGTTACGATAATTGCACCGTTCGCAGCACTCGATCCGTAAAGCGCGGCTGCAGTAGCTCCTTTTAGTACGTTAATGTCTTCAATATCGCTGGGATTCAAATCATCGAATGCGCCTTGTGAAGCGATTGAGCCGTCAATTACAATCAGAGCCGTATTGTCTCCGCTTATGGAACGCAAACCGCGAAGCAGAATTTGCGAACTCGGATTCACCCCGTTGTCTTGAATGTTAATTTGCAAACCTGCAACTTTACCGACCAAACCTGCCGAAGCACGCGTGGGACTTACAACTGTAAGATCTTCATCGGAAACCAATTGCGTGTCGTAAGTAACCTCACGTTTAGGTCTTTCGATACCCAAAGCCGTTACCACAACTTCGTCAATAATTTCTTCATCAGCATACATCACAGCATACAGTACCGTTTTACCGGCAATTTCGAGTTCCAAAGTTTCCATACCGATGTACGAAAACACCAAATGCGTTTTACCGTCCGGAACATCGATGGAATAGCTTCCGTCTGACCCGGTCATGGTTGCAACAGTCGTCTCTTTTACGGATACACTTACGCCAGGTAAGACGCCTCCGTCAGAGTCGGTAACGTTCCCCGTAACCGTTGTCTGAGCAAACGCTTGCAAGACTGCCACAGACAGAAATGCAAACAGCATAATTAATTTTCTCATAAACAAACAAATTTTGATTGAACAATAGTGTTTTAAAACAATAGCAAACATAATTAAAAAATAAATTCGTACAAAATTTTTATTTTCATACACATCAAAAGCTATCATTCAAAACTTTATATTTTATAAATATTTGTTTGAATAACTTATTCACATATAAGTATATCCGAAAAAAATATCTTTTAACAATATTTTTAATTCATTAATCAAAAAATTTATAATTTAGTCGAAAAATTTATTTCATTTATGACAAATTCATTCTTAAACAGAGCAAAAACATGGTTGAACGACAACTATGATGTCGAAACTCAAAAACAAGTTCAATATCTGATTGATAACGAACCGAAAGAACTCGAAGACGCCTTTTACCGAGACCTCGAATTTGGTACCGGCGGACTGCGCGGCATTATGGGCGTAGGCACAAACCGCATGAACAAATACACCGTAGGAGCTGCCACCCAAGGACTTGCAAATTATTTGAAGAAAAATTTCCGACACTTGGACGACATTAAAGTTGCCATTGCGCACGATTGCCGAAACAACAGCCGTTTTTTTGCCGAAACAACTGCAAATATTTTCTCGGCGAACGGGTTTACAGTTTATTTGTTTGAAGATTTGCGTCCGACACCGGAACTTTCTTTCGCAGTGCGCCATTTCGGATGTCAAAGCGGTGTGGTTGTAACGGCATCGCACAACCCGAAGGAATACAACGGCTATAAAGCCTATTGGGACGACGGCGCGCAAGTGGTTTCGCCGCACGATACCAACATTATTGAGGAAGTTACTAAAATTACGGAAATCTCTCAAATTAAATTTGAAGGAAATCCGAACAAAATCATCGCACTCGGAAACGATTTCGACACCTTATATATAGATAAATTAAAAGGATTGTCGATTTCACCCGAAGCTATTGAACGCCAAAAAGATATGAAAATCGTTTACACGCCCATACACGGTACGGGCGTAAAACTTGTTCCCGATACCTTAAAGGCTTACGGATTCCAAAATGTGATTCATGTTCCGGAACAAGATGTTAACGACGGAAATTTCCCGACAGTAAACTCGCCAAACCCCGAAAACGCCGATGCGCTGCAAATGGCTATCGACAAAGCCGAAGCCGTAGGCGCAGAACTCGTGCTTGCCACCGACCCCGATGCCGACCGCGTCGGTATTGCCGTGCGCAATAATTCGGGCAAATTTGTATTACTGAACGGAAACCAAACAGCCTCTGTTCTTATTTATTATCTTATAAAAAAACGTGTGGAAGCGAAAATGCTCAAAGGCAACGAATACATCGTTAAAACCATCGTAACCACCGACTTACTGAATGCCATTGCCCAAAAATTCGGCGTCGAATATTTCGATACGCTTACCGGATTCAAATATATTGCCGAAATTATCGGACAAAACGAAGGTAAAAAACTCTTTATCGGCGGCGGCGAAGAAAGCTACGGCTACCTCGCCGGCGAGTTCGTGCGCGACAAAGATGCTGTCATGGCAGCGGCTCTCATTGCGGAAGCCGCGGCTTATGCCAAAGACAACAACATGTCGTTTTACGAACAACTGATTGATATTTATGTCGAATTCGGTTTATATCAGGAAGGTTTGGTTAATGTGGTAAAAAAAGGAAAAGACGGCGCTGAAGCCATAAAACAAATGATGGTGGACTATCGCGCAAATCCGCCCAAAACCATCAACGGAAGCAAAGTTATCGAGTTAAAAGATTATCAAACAAGTGTTTGTGATAATTTCGTTGCAAAAACCGTTGAACCGTTGAACTTCCCAAAATCGGATGTGTTGCAGTTTTTTACAGAAGACGGCGCAAAAATTACTGTTCGACCGTCGGGCACGGAGCCGAAAATTAAATTTTACATCAGCGTAAACACGACATTGGACAAAAAAGAAAATTATCATGCCAAGCAAGCAGAACTCCAAGCAAGAATAAACGCTATTATTGCCGATATGGGTTTGAAATAGGTCGTTTCTTTAACCTGTGTTTGTAAGAAAACGTTTAAATATTTGATTTCATGTAGATTATAGCTGTTTTCTCAATTGAATGTTTTGTCATTCAGTTGTTGTTTTTAGTTTCAATTGAATTTCGACTGAATTTCTAAAAACATTCGGAACGAAATTTCACTATATCTTGCAAAGAATCAATAAGTTATAAGTTTTCTTACTACGACTGATTTCAACTGTGAAAAATTCAAGAATTTTTCAGGTTAGCAATGTTGAGTTCAGTATAAAAAGTGCCGTTTGGAGTTTTCCTTTCGGCATTTTTCATGTTAAAAAGCATGATAAATTTATACAACTATTAGGCAATGAATATCGAAATTGTTGTAAATTTGTAGTTTAATAATTTTTAAATCCTACAAAAATGATAAGAAGAATTACACTTTCAACAATCGTTCTTTTGCTGGCTTTCATACAGATGCAAGCGCAGCCGTGGAAAACAAAACTTCCCGAAACAAAATCAGCACAGGAACTGACCTTGTTCGATTACCAAAAAGCCTTCAACGAATATTGGCAGCCTTACAACGTACAAAACGGCTACTATTATGAAAACGGCATAAAAAAGAAAGCAGCCGGTTGGAAACAATTCAAACGTTGGGAATACCAAATGGAGTCTCAAATTCATCCGACAACCGGAGAGTTCCCAAAAACAACTGCAGAAGCTCAGGCTAAAAAATATAATGCAGAAAATCCTCAGGACAAATCCTCAAACGGCAATTGGATAAATCTTGGAACGAGCAGTTCAGACGGGGGGTATGCAGGTATAGGGAGAATAGCTTGTATAGCTTTTCACCCTTCGAACACAAATACATATTGGGTAGGCGCACCTGCCGGCGGAATTTGGCTAACCACAAACAACGGAAGCTCTTGGACTTCACTTTCAAATGACAATGCAGTACTTGGCGTAAGTGATATTGCAATTCCGTCTGATTATGCGACTTCAAACACAATCTATGTTGCAACAGGCGACCGAGATGCTTGGGATAACAATAGTGTTGGAGTTTTAAAATCAATAGATGGTGGTTCTACTTGGAATACAACCGGTTTATCATTTTCGGCTTCTGATGCTAAGATGGTTAATAGAATTTTGATTGACCCAAATAACAATAGTATTTTATTAGCAGCAACAAGCAATGGCTTGTATAAAACTACAAACGGAGGCTCAACATGGAGTACTTTACTGACTTCTACAGATTTTATTGATTTAGAGTATAAACCCGGCGATTTTAATACTCTTTATGGCTCAACAACGAGCGGAGATATTTATTTATCAACAGACGGAGGAACAAGTTGGTCGCAAACAATGAACTTGGCTTCCGGATACCGAGTTGAAATGGCAGTTACAGCTGCTTCCTCGACAACTGTTTATGCGGTTGTTGCTGAGAGTAACGATGGACTTTATGGAATATACAAATCTACAAACAGCGGGAGTAGTTTTGCTCAAATATTTGCCGGAACTACTAAAAATCTTTTAGGTTGGCAAGCTGACGGCAGTGATTCCGGCGGACAAGGTTGGTACGATTTATCATTAGCTGTTTCTCCATCAAATGCAAACACGCTTTTAGTTGGTGGTGTTAATACTTGGAAATCAACAAACGGAGGCACATCTTGGGCAATTGCAAATCATTGGTGGGGAGACGGTGTTCCGGCGGTTCATGCTGATAAACATAATTTAAGATATAGAAGTAATGGTGATTTATTTGAATGTAATGATGGAGGTGTGTATATCTCAACGAATAACGGCACATCTTGGACAGACAAATCGAATGGGTTAGTAATAAGTCAAATGTATAAATTAAGTAATTCAAAAACTGTTCAAAACGAAGTAATTACAGGTTTGCAAGACAACGGAACTAAGTTAATTTCCGGCAGTACATGGTACGATGTCAAAGGTGGAGACGGAATGGAATGTTTGATTGATTACACGAATATAGACATACAATACGGAACATATACAAACGGACAAATTGACAGAACGGATGATCATTGGGGGACTGCAAATGATATTTCACCCGAATTAGATGGAGCTTGGGTTACTCCTTATGTTATTGACCCGACAAATCCCGCTATTTTATATGCAGGATATTCCGATGTTTACAAAACTACAAATCGTGGAGATAGTTGGACTAAAATATCTACAATAAATAGCTCCGGTAATATTCGTTCGATGGCAGTTGCTCCTTCAAATTCACAATACATATATGTTGCAGACCTAACAACAATCTGGAAAACTACAAACGGAGGTACATCATGGACTAATATAACAAGTACATTACCTGTTTCAAATGGATATATCAGGTATATTGCCGTTAAAAATGATGACCCATTAACTGTTTGGGTTACAATTAGTGGTTATACAAGCCCGGGTGTTTACCAAACTACAAACGGAGGTTCTTCTTGGACAAATATTTCTGCCGGATTACCTTCAATTCCTTGTAATACAATAGTTCAAAATAAATTGAATACTTCAACCGTTGAATTATATGTAGGTACTGATTTTGGAGTTTATTTTAAAAATGGTTCTTCTAATTGGACACTTTTTAACACCGGTTTACCAAATGTGGTTATTGGTGAATTAGAGATTTGGTATGGTGCTTCAACATCAACAAGCAAAATACGTGCTGCAACTTATGGCAGAGGTTTGTGGGAAAGCGATTTGTATTACACTGCAAGTAACATGTCTTATGTATCGAGTACTACAACACAAACAAACACTTCGACAATTGCTGCAGGAGCCACAGCCCAAGAAATTATCGGAATCCCAATAGTTACAACCGGATCTTCAAATCCGCTTAGTGCAACGTCGTTTACGTTTAATACAGCGGGAACAACCACAACAACAGACATATCAACCGCAAAAGTATATTACACAGCGGGAAACAACAGCTTTGCAGTCGGGACACAATTCGGAACAACAATTGCAAACCCTAACGGAACATTTACAGTAACCGGTTCGCAATCTCTTGTTGAAGGTAATAATTATTTTTGGTTGGCTTATGATGTTGCAACAACGGCAGTATCAGGGAATGTGTTGGACGCTCGTTGTACTTCACTTACGGTAGGCTCTGCAAAAACGCCCACAGTTACCGATCCTGCCGGGAGTCGAGAAATTACAAAAAATTATTGTA
>DYSM01000226.1 GCA_020718265.1 Draconibacterium orientale
AATAAAAGTTTGCTGAAATTCAATTGAAACTAAAAAAAACAAAGAATGACCACTAAATGTCAACATTTTGACCATTGAATGACTATTAAATGACAACACATTCAATAGAAAAAACAGCTATAATCTACATGAAAATCAATTATTTAAAACACTAATTCTCATCGTTTCGCTTGCGTCCGTGCAAAATATTTCCGATAATCAACACCAAAACTGCGCCGACAAAGGCGGAAATGAGCGAACCGATAAATCCGCCGGGCAAAACCATGCGCAGCATTTGAAATAAAAAACCGCCCACGAGCGAACCGACAATTCCGAGCAACAAATTGAGCGTAAAGCCGAAGCCTTTGCCTTTCATAACTTTGCCCGCAAGATAGCCCGACAACGCTCCGATGATGATGTATGTGAATATAAACCGAATCATAGTTTTTAAATTTCATCTAAGTTAAAAAAAAATCCCGAATCGCAACTGCGCTTTCGGGATTTTTTTTATGAGATTTGAAAGGTTATTTTTTCGTTGTAAACAACGTCGGTTTGAACGAGAATGTGAAATACAACCATTGTGCTGTTTTCGGATCAACTTCTGAATCTAACCCGAAGAAACCGGCAGTTTCGTAGGTTTGGTCAATATTGTCAAGCAATTCGGCACCCGGTAACATGATAGAGTAACCTAATTTGAATATCATACCTTTGTCAAATTTGTGAGTAAGAGCTAAGTCGATTTCTGTTCCCACTTTTTTGTATGTTACGTCAGCCGTTGTTTTGTCTGCTTTTACATCGGTATATTTGTCTTCTTGAGCATATCCGAGCATGTGTCCTGCAAGGTAAATACTATTTTTGGTACCAAACTCTCCAAAAAAGTGCATATCAGTTAAACCTCTGGTCATAAATTTTGTTTGAGCTGTTCCTAATCCTGCATTTTTAGCTACATAATAGTCCATCCAACCGTGGTGTGCGTGTAATGCCCACATATCGGACGACACCGTGAATGCTTTGTTTTTGAGGTCTGTTTGGTCTTCGTCGAATTTTTCACCTGAATACATGTCGTAACCAAGTCCGGCTTTCAATTTTTCGGTATCGTATTTGAGCAAGGCGTAATACATCATACCTGTCATTTTTTCTCCGTTTGTCGATTTTGTTACGGTTGCGTCAGCGTTAGTACGTGTAACTGTTTTATTATCAGAGCCAAATTGTTTATAGAAGCCTAAATTAGCTTTAAAACTGCCAAAAGATAATTCGGGTACAACACCCAACGTTTGTTTAGCATAGGTACGAAAGTTTGTTGTGTTTTCGCGCTCTTCAATCAAATATATTACAGAAGCTTTGTGTTCGCCGAAACCTTGTTCGAGAAAAAACAAGCCCATTGTTTTGTAGAATTTGTCGGAAAGTGTAGCCGATGTGTAGAAGTTTTGGTCGAAACCTGTTGCAGCAAAGCCCGCATCAATTTTGCGTTTAGCTTCTTTATTTTCGCATTTCAAAATTAAAGCATCGTGCGAAGTTCCATAGTCGTTGTAATCTTTGCGCGACAATAAGCGACCGTCGTTGTAGTTCAATTCCTGACGTCCGATACGAAGTCCGAGTTTGTCATTGAATTTGTATTGTCCCCAAGCTTCGTTAATCGAGAGTGTCGAAGCTCCGTTTACTGCTGTACCCGTCATACCGTGTGTGCGCACATCCTGAAACGAGAATTTTGAGTCGAATTTATCGCTGCTCGACTCTAAAATAATACGTGCACGGTTGCGGATTACTGTGTTCGGATTCATTTTTTCGTTCATTATGGAGTCAGCAAGTATGCCTTTGTATCCGTCTCTATATTCGCCGATAGTTCGGAACTCAGCTTTTATGGTAAAAACCGGTTCGCTTTTCTTGACTTCGGTTGTTTCTTGAGCGTTCGCCCCTGCAAAAGCAATTGAAAACAATGCTAAAAATGTAAATTTGATGAATTTCATAACTATATATTTAGAAATTTAAAAATATTTGGTGTAAAGATAGTTCAGGATTACTCAAAATAGAGTAACAAATGTTACATGAGTCCGGTCTAAAAAGCCTTTTTTATTTTAGCTAAACAATCTATATGCTTGATTATCATTACTTTTGAAAATATTTTACAATTTAAGTAAATTGCTTATTATCAGTAATTTAACTTTACAAACTTTCAACTTTATGACTTTTTATACTGAACTCTTACATTATAAAGAAAGCCGAACAGAATTTGTTCGACTTCCTTTAAAATAAGGTCTTAGCAACCGCCTTTGGCTTCTTTTTCGCCTTCTGCGGGTTTATATTCGCTTTTTTCGAGTTCGAAATTGTTTATTTTTTTAGCTTCGAAACCATGTCCGCCGAACTCTTCTTTAGATTTCAGAGTGGTGTTCATAAAGCCGTTTGCACCGAATTTCAAACTTTTTGCATTGTAACCTAAAATACGAAGATATGCTGTTACGAAAGCACTGGTTTGTCCTGTAAAGCAGTATGTTACAATTTCTTTATCTGTAGGTAAAGTTAGTAAATCGGCAGATACGGACATTGATTTTTTGGGTGCATATTGAACTGCTCCTGCAAGGTGTCCTTGTTTGTAAAGATTTGCGGGCCAGTAGTTTACGATAAAGTAACTTGCCGGGTCAGCAATAACATCGTCAGCAATAACAACTGTTTCGCTGAAACCGTCTGCGAATAATTTTGCAGCACGAGCTTCCAAAATTTCTGTGCCTGTTTGGTGCATGCAATCAAATTTGGGCAATTCACCTTTAGGAACTTTTGCAACTGTAACAGTATCAAGTTGTTTAGCGTATTTGTCAGACACAGACTCTGACCATTTAACCGATGTTTTTTTGTTCCACGAAGCCATGCCCCATTTCATGGTTGCAACGTTGGAATGTCCGAGCATGTACAGAATTGCGTTTGCGTAAGCTGCGGTTTGTCCGCTGTAGCAAACCATAACAACTTTATCAAATTTTTTGGTGTCGTTGGCTTTGAAATAGTCTAAAACTTTTTCAAATTCCATGTTCACAGCTTCTTTGATATGACCGTCGGCAAAATCTTTGGGCGCGCGAAGGTCGATAACCAATTGTTTTTCGCCTAAATTTGCTTTCACATCTTTCGCGTCAATCATGGTCGGAACAGCTTCGTTGCTCATGATGTCACCGTTTTTTGCAATTTCATCCAATAACAGTTGCGAATGATTGATTTCTACTTTAACTACTTGTTTAGCTGTATCTTTGGGTTCTTCTTTTGAACCGCCGCAAGAGGTTACGGCGAGCATTACGGGCACTAAAAGTGCGAGAAGGATTACACTAATTTTTTTCATGATTTGATTTGTTTAACATTAAATATCTATTTTTTTTGATATTTTTATAGGTGCAAATGTATAAACTTCTCGCAACCTAAAATATGATATATATCAATATCAGAATTGCTTTAGAGCATTTCGTGTAAAAAAAACAATGCCCGATCAGCTAAAATCGGGCATTGAACAAATTTTTTCGAACTTGAAATTAATTAAAAAAACGTTTAATTTTTGTTTCAATTTCGTAAATCTGACGTGTTGTCCAACTGTTGAGCGGCATATTAAGTCCGGTTGAGAAATAAATCAAATTTGCCGATTGACTTTTGTAAGGTTCAACGGGCAAATTATTGTCGAGTACGACTTGTGCACCTGTTTGGAAAAATCCTTTGTGGATATAATCCATTTCAGCAAAGAAAAACATGTAATTCAAGCCCACAGTGCCGGCAAAGTTGTACTGTTTTGCCTGTTCGGTTTCAAGTTTTACGTTTACAGGGGTTGAAACCCAGCTTACTTTTTCGTTTTTGTAAAACATTAAATTGTAGCTGAATTTTGGACCAAAATAGATGTAGCGCATTTTGTCATAAATTTCTTTTCCGCCGTATTTGAACATGACTCCGCCTTGCACGGCAACCACGTTATAGTTTACATCTGCCCAATATGTTGAGTTTTCAGGTGTTTCGTAACGCGCAGAGATGCCGAAGTTGGATGCGCCTAAATCGATAATGAATCCCATTTTTTCGTTTTTGGCATCCTTGTGCATTGTTATTCCGCCGCGGTAGCCCATGAGGTAACCTTTGTAGGACTCAACGGGTTTTAGCTGAATAGGTCCGATTGGGGTGCTGAGAAACAAGTTATTGAAACTTGCCGCAGGTTGTTTGTCCAAGAAGCTGTGGTTCAAACCCGCTTTTGCTGTCCAAAACGTGTACTCGTTTCCGCCTTTGTATTGTGCTAAACTCGCTGTTAGGCTGAGGATTACAATCCCGATTGTGAGAACTATATTTTTCATCTTTTGATGTCTGTTTAAAATACGTTTTAATATTTTCTGTTTAAATACATTGAATTAGGGGCGATATTCAAAAAAATTGAGAAGATATTCTTCCGGGTCGTCTGCAATTCCTAAACCAAGATAGCCCCGATGTATGTTTTTCGAATCTTTTAAACCGCAACCGACTGCTTCTTGTCTCGGTATTCCAAGAAAGACCTTTCTTTCGTCCCAAGCATTTACATAAGGATTGTATCTGTAGAAATCGCCGCACAAACCGGTAGCATCGCGTCCTGTTCCGATGAAACCCATCACATCAATATTCATTCCGACAGCTTCAATACGAGCTGTGCCGGGGAAGTCTCGTTTTTTTAGCCACGAATATACGCCGTCATCGGACAGAGACATGGCATAAAGGTCGTTTCGATAGTTGCCGTTTTTATCGACACCGCAGGAAATGTATGCTGTTCCGAGTGCAACAAAGCTCACGGACTGGGTTCGTGCTCCGCCCGAAAAATCTTTTATTTTTGTCCATTTTCCTTTTGGATATTGTAATCCGTTTACTTCTACATACTCAGGAACCAATTCGTAAAATGTTTCTAATTTTCCGCCGTTGCTGGCTGTTCCTAATCCCACATAGCCCTT
>DYSM01000227.1 GCA_020718265.1 Draconibacterium orientale
AATTAATTGTTAATCAATTAGTTACAAATAAGTTCTCAAATTTTATACTGTTGATTTAAGAAAATAATATTTATATGTTATTATCAATCAGTTGTTTATAGCGGCTGAATAGTTGCCTTAAATTTAAACAGTTCTATTTTAATATTTAATTTTTATGAAACATTTAGGTTTGTTTTTTATAGCCGCGTTATTTGTGGCAACTCTTTCGAGTTGTGCGAGTTCGGCGTCAAATGACAAGGATTCGGCAAAAGATACCGCGAGTATCTCCAAAACAGAAAATGTAACAAAAGTCGAAGAAATTGACTGGGCAGGAACTTACACATTCTCCGAAGGCGGCGAAACCGAATACGGCGACAGATTTTGGGAATACAACATTACAGTTCAAAAAACACCCGACGGAAATTACCGTGCCGATAAAGATACCGACGGTTTTCAAACCATGGAACGCATTAATTGCACCGGTAAAGTAGTTGATGGTAAGCTTGTTCTGTATTTTGAATCGTTCGATGAAGACAATATGCTCGGCACCGAAGGCGGCGAAAAAGGCAAAGTAGAAGCCACAATTTCCAAAACAGCCGACGGCAAATTTATGGTCAATGCAAACGGCGTTGAAATTGAATACGCAAAAAAATAGTAAGTCACTTGTTCCTCTGTTGGTACTAAAATCGACAGAGGACATTCTATTATTTTAATCGGCAAACATGTTTTCAAGATGAAAAAGTTTTTCTTTATACTGTTTATTAGCTTGATTTCTAATGCAGTAGTTTTTGCTCAGGAGCCAAAAAACAATCAACTTATTGAAAACTTGATAGAAGAATTGAGCGAATCGGCGGATGCGGAAATTGATTTCAGCATTTTATATGAAGATTTGCTTTTTTATTTAGAAAATCCGATAGACCTCAACACCGCAACACGCGAAGACCTTGAGAAACTCCAATTTCTGAACGATTTTCAGATTGAGGGACTTCTGAAATACCAACGTAATATTGGCGTTTTTCATACCATTTACGAGTTGCAACTTGTGCAAGGTTTTACAAAAATAGATATTTTTCGAATCTTGCCTTTCGTTACAATTCATGTTAAAAAACAAACAACTATTCCTGATGTGAAGCGTGTTCTCGCACATGGCGGAAATACTTTATTCCTTCGTACACAATCTGTTATCGAAGAGCCCGCCGGATATTCCGAACTCTCCGAAAAACGCTATGACGGCAATAGGATGCGTTATTATGCTAAATATCAATTCAAATACAAAAAAAATGTAAATGCCGGCTTCACCATGGAAAAAGACCCGGGTGAAGCGTTTTGGGTCGATAGTCTGCCCAAAGGGTTTGACTATTACACCGCACATGTCGAGTTACGGAATGTCGGCATGTTCAAAACCATAAACTTAGGCGATTATCAGGCAAAATTCGGTCAAGGCTTAACAACTTGGACAGGCTACGGAAGCGGAAAATCGTCGTATATTTCGGACATCAGAAAAAAACACGACGGCTTACGAAAATATTCTTCTTCGGATGAAAATATGTTTCTTCGCGGTGTCGGAACGACCGTGCGTTTAAAAGATTTTGAATTTTCGGTTTTCGGTTCTTACAAAAATATTGACGGAAATATTGACACAACCGAATACGATGACGAAGTAATTGCAACTTCTTATCAAACAACAGGTTTGCACAATACATTCAATACACGCCAAGACAGAAAATCGGTTTCCGAACTTATTTACGGCGGAAATTTAACGTATCGCTACAATAATTTGCGCGTTGGTGCAACCTATTTTAATTATCAATTTGGGATACCATTACAAAAAGCAGACAGAGTGTATTCCTATTACGATTTTAGAGGCGACCGAAACACGAATTACAGCATTGATTATCAATATAGTTGGCATAATTTTTATTTTTTTGGCGAAGAAGCCATGAGTTCGAGCGGCGGAAAGGCTTTTTTGAACTCCATGCTTGTTTCCGTTGCGCCGCAATTGTCTATGGCATTGTTACACAGGCATTACGACCCCGATTATTATGCCTATTACGCCGCTGGATTCGGCGAAAAATCCAAAACAAATAACGAAACCGGAATGTATATCGGCGCCGAAATTTATCCGCTTCGAACATGGAAAGTGTCTGCCTATTACGATACTTACAGTTTTCCGTGGATGTTGTTTCGCACGCACGCACCTTCCAACGGCGTAGATTATTTTGCGCAAGCTGATTATTCGCTTTCTCGAAATGTGGATATGTATTTTCGATATAAAACCGAAACCGCATTCGAAAACCAATCCGATGAAAGCACAGGTGTTGAAGATTTGGCTTCCACACGAAAACAAATGTTTCGCTACCATATCAGTTACGGAGTTTCAAAAAATTTGACGCTTAAAAGTCGTATCGAAGTAGCAAAATACACAAAATCGAACCTGCCAGACGAAACCGGTTTTATGATGTATCAAGATGTGGAATATCGCACGCCCGCGCTGCCGCTGGACATCAGTTTTCGCTTCGCCATGTTCGATTCCGATTACAACGCACGTTCGTATGCGTATGAAAGCGACATTTTGTATGCGTTTTCCGTGCCGTCGTATTCCGGTCGCGGAGTGCGCAGCTATCTGACTGTGAAATACACAATTATCGACGATTTTTTAGACATTTGGTTGCGTTACGGAATTTTTCATTACGAAGACCGAGAGGTTATCGGCAGCGGAATGGACGAAGTTTTAGGACGAAATAAATCCGAAGCTAAAATTCAAATCCGAATGAAACTCTAAATTTTAGGTGCAATTTTCTAAGCTGAAATTACGCTAAACTATACAAATGTTTTACTGTTTTTTTTTCGGTCATGCGTTCGGTATATTGCATTCCGAAAACAAGAACATCGTCTGTTTGTTCGTTATTGGTTCGCCAAGTTTCAAATTCATCCGCTAAAGTCTCAGCTTGTTTAGACGTAGGGGGTGTTTCGGAAAGGTTTTTCAGGAAATCAACGAACCGTTTGCTGAGGTATTTTTTGTTTCCAGAGCCGCCAAATTGGTCAGCAAAGCCGTCTGTAAACAGGTAGATTTTATCGCCGTCATTCAGCTTGATATGGTGTGTTTTGAAATCAGATTTTACCTCCAAATGCTTGCCAATTGGCATTTTATCTCCTTTTATCAAGGTACAATTCGAGTTTTGTACCAACATAATCGGACGGTTTGCGCCCGAAAATTGCAAAGTATTTTCAACATGGTCAATTGCGATGAGGGCAATATCCATACCATCGGCGAGGCGTGATGATTGTGTATTTCGGAACAAATTTTCCAAAACCTGTTTACGTACTTCATTGAGCGCATTGCCTGTTGTTTTTATGTTTTTGCGCAACACAACATCGTTAAGCAATGCGATACCGAGCATACTCATCAACGCGCCGGGAACGCCGTGTCCCGTGCAATCTGCAACAGCAATAACACTTTTTTTCGTTTTAGGCAAGTATTTATACCAATAAAAATCGCCGCTTACGATTGCTTTGGGTTTAAAAAATACGAAATGATTTGGGATATGGCGTTCGATACTCTGGGGTCCGGGCAGAAGCGCACTTTGAATGTGTTTTGCGTAATTGATGCCCGAAATTATATCTTCTGTTTGTTCTTTCAAAGCTTGTGTTCGCTTATCGACCTCATGCTCAAGATTTCGTAAATGTAATGCCAATTTATCTTTCAGAATTCCGTAGTTTAAAATTAAACTGCCAATTTCATCGTTGCCCGGTTTTAGAAATAAGGTTCGTTTCGATGTAAAATTACTTTCGATATAAGTTTCAATGTGTTTGCTCAGTTTTATGATTCGCATGGTGTATTTTCTTGATACAATTATACTTAAATACAAAGCAACCAAGATTAATAAGATAGAAAGTCCGAGATATGCGACCCGATAAACCTTTAATTTTGTTCTGAAATAATTATCAATATCTAATTTGAGTTGGTCGGTCTGTATTAACAAATTTCGATTATCTTTCAAAATTGCAGCACGTAAACCTTCGGAATTTGTGTGTCCTATCGCTTTATCCGCGCTTACTAAGCTGTTGAATTTCTGTAAATATACGTCTAAGTATTTGGCTAGCAAAGTGTCCGTTATTGTTTTTTGATACGAAGCTGCCAAATTGTGCAACTTATTAACATAAACACCCTGCCGTCTAATAATGTAATCTTTTTCGTGGCGACGCATTGTGAGCACGATTTCGGAATTTGCACTTGGTAACTGCTCTGCCGAATGAATCGCGCGTCGCATTTCGCCTTCGATGCCGTAATCAATAAATCCGCGAAACAACGACTGCGTAACAATACTGTCAAAAACCTTGTTTTGATGATTCAAAATGCTGTCTAAACTCGAAACTCTCGTCGAAAACAAACTGTCAGACGGTGTATCAGAAACTTTAAACTTTGACAATGCCTCCCGCACTTCGCCAAAAAGTTTGTCTTGTTTGATTGTCGAAACCGAATGTTGTCGGGCATAGAAAAGTGTGTCGCTGAGGTCATACAACAAAAAATCGGCAATAGTATTGTTTTGACTTAGTATCAGCACATGCGTTTTGTCAATAAGATCGCGAGCTGCCTGAATTTTATTTTTTGCCGAAATGTAAACAAATGCAACAGAAATGCTTAATATAGTAACCGAACTAAACGCTAGAAAAAGCAGGAGCGTTTTTTGACGATAGGTGTATATTTTCATGTCGGCAATCGAAATTCGTACATAAACTTCGCAAAAGTACAACAAAACTTTTGTTTAAAGATTAAGCTAATGTTAAGCATTCAGAATAAATGACATCTAAAAGAACGTTACTGCTTACTTTGCCGGATTTCTGAGGGGTTGAGTTTGTCCGTCTGCGCAACGCAAAGGAGTGTTTGCAACATTTTGAACCGTAAAGAGTGCCAAGGTCTCTAAAAA
>DYSM01000228.1 GCA_020718265.1 Draconibacterium orientale
TTTGTAAAAAAAAAGTATTTAACATTAAAATAAATCTTCGGAGTTTTCAGAAATATTAAATAATTTCTTCTTTAATATTTCTCTAAGTTATGCAAAAAAGCGTAAAAGAAAAAATTTCAATTATTTTGAAATCCAAACTTTTACGCTTTATCTTTATGCGTGAACCGCAATTTTGTGAACTTAGAGGGACTCGAACCCCCAACCTTCTGGTCCGTAGCCAGATGCTCTATCCATTAAGCTATAAGTCCATTCTCAAAAGAGAGTGCAAAGATATTGACTTTTTCTTTACTGCAAAATTTTTTAAACAAATTTGTTAAAAATAATACAGCTCGAAATTCCGAGCTGTATTATATAAGGTGTGTGAGCGATGTCAATTATTCAATAAATCCGACAATTACGGCAATGCAGCCGGTTTTTGGAGCATTTGTCTCGGATGCGGGAACTTCAACAGAAATTATCAAATTTTGATTTGTTTCAGATGTGAACTCGTAACTGGTTCCGCCGGCTGTTGTGCTGTCATACAGTACTTGCTGTTGAAAATTTGTTACTTTGAAATTCAATTTTGGCATATTATCCGCGCCGACAACCACGATTTTGTATTGTCGTCCGCGGAAAAATGGTTTATAGACGTCGAACATGTCGCCTTCGCTGAGCGGTATGGCGTTCACGCGTCCTTCGGGAACATATTTTACGGTGTCGAGTGCGGCAAAACCTTTCGCCTTTGCAAAGTCGAGGCACTGAGCGTCTGCATGTTGTGCAAAAACAATGCTAAGTGCAATTAATGTGAAGAGATATTTTACGTTTTTCATAAATTTGAGTTTTTCCTTAATTATACGGTGTATTTGGTGCGAAGTTCTTTAATAACGTTGCAAAATGCTTTAAAATTTTCGGGACTCATTTTTTCGTTGATTTTTGCATAATTGGCTTTTACCAATTCCAAGTCGGGTTGTAATTTTTTTACATTTTCATCTTTTGAATTCAAAATTAAATTATCAAGAATTTCGAGAACAATTGCTTGGTCTGCGATACGCATTGTGAGTTCGGGTTTTGCTGTGGATGAGCCGTTTGTGCTGCCGGTGGCGAGGTAAAGAGCTTCAATCCAGCCGCCATAAAGTATGGTTGTCATTACATCTTTTCGGTCATTTTCTTGCAAATACGCATCGGTGTTCATGAACGTTTCGTTGATAATGTCGGTCATCGAAGCTTTTGTGATTTTTGATTCGGTTATCATTTTCACATGTTTTTCGCTCATTATGTTTACAATACCGAGTTGTTCCGCCATTTTTTTTGTTACGCCGTAATATTCTTGGCTCACTTGCATTTGCTCGAAATAACTTGCATAGCTCATGTCGCAGGTGTAAATTCCAAGATTTAATGCAACTTTCAAATCGGTATTGTATTTGTCGGCATTTGTGGGTTTGTTTAGAAATGATTGATTGAATGTCATTTCCGTGTTATCCACGAGCAAAGCGGCTATGTCGGATGGCGAAGGCATAGAAAATTCTACTTTATTCACGCTCACGTGCCCGGTAATCGTATCTTGTTTAATTGTGTCGGAGCCTTTCTTATCGCCGTCTGTTTTGCAATTGGAAAACAGCAACATTCCTGCGAATAGCATCAGAAATGTTTGGGTTGTCAGAAAAATGTTCTTGTTGTTCATAAAAATTCTTATTTTCAAAAATTTAGATTGCAAATATAAAAAATTTATTTTGAGATATTTAATATTTTTGGTAAGAAATTCTCAAGAGCGTGTAATGTTGTGTATGTATGACTTTTTGCGCAAAGCCTCAATAACGCGTTGTATCTCATCTTGGTTGCGAAGTTCAACGCCTATTTTGCCGTTAAATTGATTTTTTTTGTTGGCACTAATGGAAATTGAGCGTAGTTTTAGGCTTAATTCGTTGCTTATTAAGTTTGTGATTTCGGCAGTGAGTCCGTTTTTGTCTTCGCCGGAGAGTTGAAACTCGGCAATAAATCCGGTTTTGCTGTCTGCGGCAACGTTCCATTTTGCGGGAATTACGCGGTAGGCATAGCGTTCTTTCAAATCCAAAGCGTTCGGGCAACTTTCTTTGTGAATTTTTGTGCCTTTAGACACGGTTACGAAGCCGAAAATTTTGTCGCCGGGCACGGGATTGCAGCATTTTGCAAATTGATAATCGATTGTGGATAAGTTCTTGTCTATCAATATAAAATCGCCACCGGAAGGCGTTATGTCGTGAATTTCTTCGGGCAAAACCTCAGCGATTTCTGTAGCGTTTTTTGGAATTTCTGCTTCAAAAACAGGTTTTATTTTTGTGGGACTTAGTTTGCCTTCGCCAAACAAATGGTATAATTCCAACGGATGTTTTGCGTGAAAAAACGCAGTCAATTTGTCTATCGCAACTTCATCAAAGGTAATTTCGAGCTGTTCTAACTTCTTTTTAACAATTTCTTTACCTAAATCGGCATACTTATATTGTATAGCTTTGAGCGTGCGCTTGAGTTTTAGTCGCGATTTTGGGCTTTTCAGAATATTCAGCCATTCGTCGTTTGGTGTTTGCGATTTTGAGGTTTTAATTTTGACGGTTTGTCCGTTTTGCAACACGTATGAAATTGGTTTGAACTGTCCGTCCACCTCGGCTCCCGTGCAAGTTTCGCCGATATTTGAGTGAATCATGTAAGCAAAATCCAAAACCGTATAACCTTTTTCAACCTTACGCAATTCGCCGGCGGGCGTAAAAATAAAAATTTCTTTGGACTGCGTTTTTTGCAACAACTCTTCGTCCGTTGTAAATAAGTCCGGATTTTCGATGGCATTTCGCATGTGCGCCAGCCATTGTGAGCTTTCGGATTTGCCTTTTTCTTTGTATCGCCAGTGTGCTGCGGGTCCGTTTTCGGCAATTTCGTCCATGCGTTCGGTGCGAATTTGAACTTCGACCCAACGCTCGCCCGGTCCGAGAATTGTGGCGTGCAACGACTCGTAACCGCTCGAACGCGGCAACGAAATCCAGTCGCGCATACGACGCGCATCGGGCGTGTACATGTCTGTAATTATGGAATATACGTTCCAACAATCCGCTTTTTCTGTTTCACGCGGCGAGTCAAGAATAATTCGGATTGCAAAAATATCTTTCACTTTCTCGAACCCGACACCTTGGTTTTGAATTTTTGACCAAATGGAAGAAATTGCCTTTGTTCTGCCTTTTATGGTGTATTTAAAGCCGGCATCGTCCAACTTTTTCTTTATCGGTTTTGTAAAACTTTCTATATATTTTTCGCGCGCTTCTTTTGAACTTTTTAATTTTTCGTTCAAATACGCATACATTTCCGGAGCTTCACAACGCATGACGGCTTCCTCAAATTCGGTTTTAATTTTATACAAGCCCAAACGGTGCGCGACCGGCGCGTAAAGCATTGATATGTTGTTGATAAAAATATCGGGAGCATCGGGCGGCGTGTCGTTTAAATGCCGCAGACGATACACAATTTCAGCCAATCTAACCAACATGGAGCGAATGTCTGTCACGTAAGTGAGCGCAAGTTTTATGTAATTATCGGCATTTTGGTGGATTTTTCCAAATTTCAGTTGTTTCAATTTCTCCGTTCCTGAAACTATTGCGGAAATATCATTACCAAATTCCATTTCAACCTCTTTTATAGGAACTTGCAAATCCGTAACAAGCACGTAAAGTAAAGCAGAAATCACAGAATTGAGCTCTCCGCCCGTTTCGATTTGCATCGTGCTGACCATTTCCGATATTTTTAACAAACTATTTTTATGACGCTTATTCTCCGTATCAACATAGTGTAACACAAAGGTTTCGGCTTTAAAATATACCGGTAAAAATCTATTATTTTCATCCGACTCTAAAAAAAACTTGAAAATCTTGTCGAACTGTTGAATATTTGGTTGCATATTTGCCGTATTAATTTTTTGCAAAGTTATGTAGAAAAACGAATTTTGCGCACGAAAATTTTGTTACACATGAGTTATCTGTTTTCACTTCTACTATTTTTAGCAGGCTTTTCCGGAAAAGATTCAGCAACAGTTGAAACTGAAATACATGCGGATTTACAAAGTATTTCGTATTACAGAAAATGCGATTGTCCCGAAGCAAAACCTATTTTGGCACGTGTTAAATATAAAGTTGAGACGGACAAACTCGAAAACCTTAAAATGAAACACTTATACGACGGCGGCATCACATCAAGCCTTCCCGTTACGGAATTTGACAGAGACGGCGGTATTTTGTTTGTCTTTTGTATTTCAGAAAATGAATCGAAACGTTTTACAACTGTTTTTGTTGATGAAAAGGGCAACAAAAGCAATCCGATTCCGGTTTACATCAATCCGATTCCGGAAAAAATTATCAACGGTACAGCACCGATAACGCTCAAAAAAAATTAATCATGCGCACACTTGCAGACACCGATTTTGTTACCGTTGCTTTACATGAAGACTTGCATTTAGTAAGCGTAACTTGGAAACCCAAAGCACTTTCATTTAGCGATTATAAATACGCATTTGAAGTATCACTTGAGTATCAGGAAAAAGGAGATATACCAATTTTTAATTTCCTGTCCGACGTTCGCGCACAAACCGTGGTGTCGCCGCAATATCGAAAATGGTTTCAAGAAGTTGCCGTGCCCTCGGCTGCTAAATTTGGCATGAAGCGCGGTGCAGTCGCAACGGATGCAAACGTTTTCAAACGCTACTATCTCAACCATATCATGGACACAACCAAGCACTTCGGACTGGCACTAAAACTTTTCAAAGAACCGGAAAATGCCTTCAAATGGTTTAAATCGTGTTTGGCTGAAGATTTGGCAAAATTTCAAAAAAAATAAGTATCTCAAAATAAACACTTTACGTTTAAAGACACGTTGTTCTTAATCTTTAGACTATAAATTTTT
>DYSM01000229.1 GCA_020718265.1 Draconibacterium orientale
TTTAATATAAACAAAAGTATATGCACTAACCTGAAATTCAGTGCAATGAGATTTGGAATATCCGACGGTTTTTGACTTTGTTTTTTGAACATTTACGCATCGGTAAATTCTTGTCGGATAACCTGACGTTTGAATTTTTTTTCAAAACGAATTTTCATCAAAATAATCTTAAAAATACAAAATTTATATCCGAAATTTGCGTAATTTGTGATACGAGAATGGGCTTCTTATTGTTTCGAAAACTATTATATTCTAAATGGATTAAATTTTTACTTAAGATATTCTATAATTTCTTCAAAACAAGAGAATTAACTCATTTTTAAACGTTCAAATTACCGCATTTTCATTATAACTAAATATATTTCGTGTATGAAAACCTTCAAAATCACAGCAATTTTTATCGCATTTTTCGCGCTTTTGAGTGCATGTTCGGAAACCGATGTTGCAAAAAAAGCATTCATCGCGCCGCCGTTTCCGCATTTGAACCCTGCTTATGCCGATTTTCAGTTCAAAGCTGAAGCCGGCGGAACGTTTACGTTTGATAAATCCGGAACCGTAATTACCATTCCGGCAGATATTTGGGTCGATTCCGTGGGCAACAAAGTGTCGGGCGATATGAAAATTTCGTACCGCGAATTTCACGATGCGTATGACATTTTCCTCTCCGGCGCGACCATGCAATACGATTCCGCCGGCGTAGCGCAAACGCTCGAAACCGCCGGAATGTTCGAGATTTTGGCTTTTAAAGATAACAAAGAAGTGTTTATCGGAAAAGGTCAAAAACTGACTGTCAAAATGGCATCTTACACTGCCGATGCCGACCACAATTTCTATTATCTGGATGAGAAAAAAGAAAATTGGGCTTACAGCGGATACGCAAAACCCGAAGTAAACAGCTCAATCACAGCTATTAAAGATTCCATCGAAAAGTTAAAACCCGAACTCACATTCCCGCTCGAACCGGAATATTTCGCACTCGATTTTGGCGGAATGCTCGATGTGTATTTCAAAAATGACTATCAAAAAGTCAATAAAAATAAGAAATCCAAAGAGATGCAGGACAAATTTAAGGCTTACGGCATCGGATGGACAAACATTTGGGGCGGAACGAGGATAAAATATCACGGGCTTGATTATCGTTGCTACGAAATGCTCTGGAAAAACGTGAGCGACAGAAGTTTACCCAACAAAACGACAGATTATTATGTGCAAGATGCAAAATACGTCGGCGATGATGTTTTTGTTCTGACAATCAACCATAAAGGCAAAACGCGCACTTTGAAAGTAGAAGCCGTGATGCCGTTGCGCGCACTTTTTGCTCAAAAAGCCGAAGATTGGCAAAAAAATTACGACCAAATTATGGCGAGTATTCGCACGGAAGAAGAACGTTTGAAAATGCAAGCCTCTGTGTTTCGCACATTTGACGTTACAGGAACCGGCTTTCATAACTGGGATAGAGTGTATCACCGCGAAGATAAAATTGACATTTTGGCAGATTTTAAATTCGACCGCGATGTGGAGCAACTTATCGGCGACATGGACATTTACTATTTCGTGGAAAATAATAAAACATTTGTGCAAATAAATCCGAACGCGGAAGACAAAAAAATCATGCTCGTGCCCGACAGCACCGCAAAATTCATCGCCGTAATGTCCGACACCGAAGCTGCAATTTTCAGCGCAAAAGAATATAACAAATTGGATTTGAATAAGTTGAAAACCGACGGAAAATTCACGTTCAACATGAAAACGTTCAAAATCAGCTCCAAGGACCAGCTCGTGGATTTAATGAATTAGTGAGAATCCTATGTTTTGAGACATTGTTTTGTTTCTTAAAATCAATCCTTTACATCGAAAACTAAATTTGGGTTCTTCTAAACTTTGCTGAAATTTTTGTATTTTGGCAAAGTTTTTTTCTATATTCCAAATTGCTATATTTGCAAAAAAAAGCAGCGCATGAGAATCATTAATCCGCTTTACGACCAAGCCTTTAAATATTTGATGGACAACGAATTGATTGCAAAAAAAGTTCTGTCTGTCATATTGGAAAAAGAAGTTATTTCGGTGCAAAGCAAAACCACCGAACAAACGCTTATTGATAAACGCCGAGAAATTCCGCTTTCGCGCTTCGATTTTAAAGCAATAATTCGCACGCCCGAAAAAGGCGAGCAAAATGTGTTGATTGAAATTCAAAAATCAAAAAATCCGGACCCGGTCATGCGCTTCCGCCGATATTTGGGCAAAAATTACATTCGAACTGAAACATTTATAGACAGATACGGTCAAGAGCAAAAGTTGGCGTTGCCCATAATCACAATTTATATTCTTGGCTACAAATTGCCCGAATATGACACGCCCGGAATTTTGGTTACAAATACAGTTGTTGATGCCACAACCAAAGAAATAATCCCGATTAAAAACGATTTTGTTGAACTTTTAACTCATCCGAGTTATATTCTTCAAATACAAAGACTTAAAAAAGATCGCCGTACAAAATTGGAAAAATTTTTAGCCTTTTTCGATCAAGCACAACGCACTGACGACAGCTTCATTCTTGATATAGATGAACATAGCTTAGATTCTGATTTTCAGGATATTGCAGACCATCTAAATCGAGCATCGCAAGATGAAGATATGATTGATAAACTGCTTGCCGAGGAAGATATTGAGAATGCTTTTGATAAGCTCGAACACGACCTTGAAAACGCTCAAAAAAGAGAAGAGGAAGAACGCCGACAAAAAGAGGAAGAACGCCGACAAAAACAGAACTTGGCGACTGACCTTGCTAAAGTCTTGAAAACTATGAGTGTGCCTACTTCTGAAATTGAAAAACGAACAGGTTTAACCTCTGAGACAATAGACAAATTGTAGAGCATGGCACACAACATCAAACACACCGTTTGCGCGCGCGATTGTTACGACAGTTGCCCGCTGGATTTTGAAATTGATGACAGCGGAAAAGTGCTGCGTAATGTGCGTGCCGTCGGGCACAGTTATGTGAGTGCGGGCGGTTGCGCGCGCAGCAATGCGGACGTTAAACGCTTGTACACGAACAGAATACAAACACCATTATTAAAAACTGAAACCGGATTTTCCGAAATTTCGTGGAATGAAGCTTTGGAAATTTTAGCTAAAAATATTCGTCAAATATCCGAATCGGAAAGTGCCGAGAAAATTTTGTTCATGAATTACGCCGGAAATCAAGGCTTGATTTCGTTGGTTTATCCGGAGCGTTTGTGGCGCAAAATCGGCGCAACTCTCTCAGACGGAGCCATTTGCACCAAAACCGGACACGTTGCCATAAAAGCGCATCACGGAAACTCGCACGGCTTGGATGCGTATGATTTAGAAAAATATAAAGTGTTGATTTATTGGGGAATGAATCCTGTCGTAACGGCGCCGCATCAATGGAAACACGCTGCCGACTGGCGCAATAAAACGCAAGGAAAAATTGTGGTCATTGATGTTGCGAAAACCGAAACCGCCAAACGAGCTGATATTTTTCTGCAAGTTCGTCCGCAAAGCGATGTCGCATTGGCGTTCGGAATAATGAAATATCTTATTGAAAATCAATATATTAACAAAGATTTTATTAAAAAATATACAAGTGGTTTTGATAAATTAGATTCCGAAATTTCAAAAATTTCTAATGAAAAAATAGAATCTCTGACAGGAGTTAAACTGTTTGAAATTAACTATTTAGCAAATTTATATGCCGAAAATCGACCATCGGCAACGTTTATCGGTGTCGGCATTCAAAAACACACGAACGGTTTCGACCAAGTGCGCGCCGTGAGCTTTATTCCGGCAATATTGGGACAACATCGCGGCTATTTTTACAGCAACGGACAAAGTACACTCATTGACGAGGCATATCTCTCAGGTTCAAAGTTTTACGGCGACGCAAAAGAAACTTCACAAATACATTTACCGACGGATTTGAAAAACGGTAAATTCCGAATGCTGTATGTTTCAACCATGAATCCGGCGGCGACTTTGCCTAATTCAGACGCATTCATTTCCGGCATGAATCGCCCCGATGTGTTTGCTGTTGTGCACGATACGCATTTTACCGAAACCTCGACTCACGCCGATTTGGTTTTGCCGGCACTCACGTATCTCGAAAAAGCGGACATGGTTTTGCCTTGGGGACACCATCGTGTGCGACTTTCGCACGCCGTGTGCGCGCCCGTTACGCAAGGCAAATCGGAAGCGGAAGTGATGCAACTTTTGGCAAAAAAACTAAATTTCACAGATGAATTTTTGTATGAACATCCGCTCAAAGCCTTGCAGAAAACGCTCGAACCGGCGCTTCCGGCTCCGGATTTCGATATTCAAACTCAACATTTTTTCGACTTAAAAAAGAAACATCCTACAGAATATCCGACACCGTCGGGCAAATTGGAGTTTTACTCAAAAACCGCTGAAAAAGACGGATTTTCGCCTTTGCCAAAGTTATTTGAGCCAAATTTTCAGCCTAAAAAATTCCAACTCATCAGCGGCGCATCGCCAAAATATACAAACTCGCAATTTGAAGAAAGCAACGGAAAACGAGGTAACTATTTGTATATCAATGAAATTGATGCTATAAAATTAGGAATTTCTGCCGGAGATTTAGTTTTGCTGAAAAATAACATAGGAGAATTGGTCTTAAAAGCGGTTATTTCAGACAAAACTGCTGAGGGCGTGCTGTTTACCTATCGTTTGGCAAACGGATTCAACGGTAAAAATATTAATGTACTTATCTCGGATTCGTCGCAGCAAGTCGGAGGAGGTCCGCTGTTCAACTCCTGCTTCGTCGAAATTTCAAAAACTTGAATCGACTTAGGGTCTGTAACGAAATAACTTGGTTATATGATGAAAAATTAAAATACTTTTAAAAAAAA